>SLJN01000383.1 GCA_007135115.1 Balneolales bacterium | reverse complement strand
TGCTGCGGGGTATTTAGCAACTACCAAAACGCCAAAACGCACTTTGCGTCTTAGCGGTTCCATCACAAAAACATACATCATGAGCACCGACCAACTCGACATTTTTTCCAACCCGGCTGAACCGGCACCAAAAGAAGGGGATAAAAATCTTTTCAACCGGCTGCGAGAGCTTGCCGATGCCAACATCATCCAAGAGATAGATTATTACTTCCCGGAGTTTTTGCGGGATAGTTTCGGCGAGACCAACGAGGCGGTGTTGAAAGCTGCCGCTTTGGTTACCTTTGCCAATCGTCAGGGGCATGTGGGAGTAGATCTGAGCGTTTACGATGATCAAAAACCGCTTTTTACGGATCGTGAGCGGGAAACATCACAGGATTCGGAGCTGAAGGGGGAAAAAGATTGGGCTGCTAAAATCACCGGGTCAAAAACCGTGGGGGATGAGGCTGATGAGACCCCCATGATTCTGGAGGGGAACCGACTTTATCTGCGCAAGTTTTGGAAGTATGAAACCGAATTGGCCGATATCATCCTGGAAAAATGTCGTCAGAGTCGCAGTGAGATTTTAGGCAATCCGGATGAAATGTCTCAGGCGGTTTGCGACAACATCTCGAAAACACTGGATGATATTTTTCATCAAGATTCGTCTAGATACCAAAAAACGGCCTGTTTGACCGCGCTTTTGAGTTCGTTCTCCGTGATCACCGGCGGACCCGGTACCGGAAAAACTTACACCGTGCTGCGTTTGCTCGCTTTGCTGTTGAAGCTTTCCGAAGATGAAGCCGCCGCGAAGGCGTTTAAGCTGCCCTCGCGCTTGCGGATTGCCATTGCGGCCCCGACAGGCAAGGCCGCCACCCGGGTACGTGAGTCCATTCTGGCGGACCTGGATCATCTCGAAATTGATCAGGAGCTGAAATCCCGCATCCCCACGGAGGCTCAGACCATTCACCGGCTGCTCGGAAGTATTCATAACAGTCCGCATTTCCGCCACAATCAGGAAAATCCGTTGCCTTATGATGTGATTATCGTAGACGAAGCCTCCATGGTGGATTTGGCCTTGATGAATAAATTGGTCAAAGCAATCCGTCCGGAAACGCGATTGGTGCTTTTGGGGGATAAAGATCAGCTGGCCTCCGTGGAAGCCGGAGCGGTGTTGGGTGATATTTGCCGCTCAGACCATTTAAACCGGATGAGTCCGGAATATGCAACGTTTGTCACAAGCTGCGGTATTGATTTAGATGATAAACCGGAACAGCAGGTACAGGTGCTCAATGATGCCATCACTGAGCTGACCGAATCGAGGAGGTTTGGTGGTGATTCTGATATCGGGGTTCTTGCAGATCGGGTGAATGCCATGGATGAGCAAGGAGCATTATCAATTTTATCGGATCAGGAAAGGGAAGATATTTCCTGGTCGGCTGATAAACAATTGAAGTCAGTGATGAACCCCTGGATTGATCATCTCGAAAAATTATCGGATCAAAATCTGACCGCAAAAGAGGCATTTGATATCATACGGGAGAAGCAGATTCTGTGTGCGCACCGTCGAGGTCCTTACGGATCTGAATACATCAACCGGAATATTGAGCAAGCGATCCGCCCAGATAGTGGCCGGTACGCTTCGGGCGAATGGTATCCCGGCCGGGTTGTCATGTTTACCCGCAACGATTACAACCTGAATGTTTTCAATGGCGATATCGGCATCACGCTTTTGGACTCGGAACATGAACGGTTGATGGTCTATGTGGAACGCCCGTCAAAGCAGGATCGCGGGAAAGGATACGAAGCCTTGAGTCCCGCGCAGGCAGGGGAGTGCGAGACGGCGTTTGCTATGTCGGTGCATAAATCTCAGGGGTCGGAGTTCAATGAAGTGCTGTTGATCATTCCGGAGAAGCCATCACCGGTAATTACCAAAGAATTGTTCTACACCGCGTTGACACGGGCTAAAAAGTCATTTGAAGTGTACGGCAGCAAAAAGGTATTGCATCACGCCATCACCCATAATGTTCGTCGCACCAGTGGTCTCGCCTGGAGATTGTGGGAAGACGGGCAGGGGTGACAAAACTCTGAACCCAGCTACTCAAACGCCGGCCGAGTGAGCCTTGTCACTTCCGGCGGGTCCCCGCACCGGCCGATTATCCGCACGCGTCCACGAGGCAATGAGGGTGGCATCACTTTCTCTTGCATCCCTCGGCTACCCATTATAACAGGATTGATATTTTCGCCTCGGGATGTTTACGGGAGGGCTTTTAATACCCGGGACTGCGCTTCGCTTCGTCCCGCGCTACCTACCAGACGTCCTTACAGGACGTGTTTTTAATCAAAAAACAGAGCTATAGCTCATATTGCTGATAAGCATCCATTACATTCAGAACCCTCCAGCACTTGAACTTTGAACGCGTTGAACTTTAAACTCTTTGAACCTTCAACACCCTACCACGTAAATCCCCCCAACCTCCTGCGTCGGTAGGGGCACTGCGCGGTTAAAAACTCAAGCCATTGAAAGATCAACAAAACATCTTACTTATCAGATAAAATACTCTTATTTTTAATCCGTCGATTAGGATGAAATTATTAATTTAAACCGTTGGAAAGTATTATGGTACAAGAGCGTAGACGTTCATGGGCTGAGCCGTACAAAATCAAGATGGTGGAACCGGTTAAAATGACCGATCGCAACGATCGCAAAAAAGCCCTCGAAGAAGCCGGCTATAACACCTTTTTGCTCCATTCAGAGGATGTTTATATCGATTTACTTACCGATAGCGGAACCTCAGCTATGAGTGACCGCCAGTGGGCGGCGATGATGATGGGCGATGAGGCGTATGCCGGCAGCCGGAATTTTTATTCCCTCGAGAAGACCATTCAGGATTATTACGGGTACCGCTATGTAGTGCCGACGCATCAGGGGCGCGCAGCCGAACATATTCTCTCACAAATTCTGATTAAAGAGGGCGATATCATCCCCGGGAATATGTATTTCACTACCACCAAACTCCATCAGGAGCTGGCAGGAGGGCAGTTTGTTGATGTAATTATTGATGAGGCTCATGACCCTGACCATGAGCACCCGTTCAAAGGCAATGTGGATCTGAATAAACTGGAGGATTTAATCAAGAAGCACGGAGCGGGTCACATTCCCTATGTGAGCATTGCCACTTCGGTCAATATGGCCGGCGGTCAGCCGATTTCCATGGAGAATTTGAAAGGCTTGAGGGAGCTCACGCAAAAGCACGGCATAAAAATCGTGCATGATATGACGCGAGTAGCCGAGAATGCCTATATGATCAAAACTCGGGAGACCGGGTATGAAAATGCCCATGTCGCAGATATTGTTAGAGAGATTTGTGATTTGACCGATGCCGCGACGATGAGTTCTAAAAAAGATGCTTTGGTCAACATCGGCGGGTTTTTGGCCGTCAACGATTGGGATATTTTCGAGGAAGCCCGGAATATGGTAGTCGTTTACGAAGGTCTGCATACCTATGGCGGACTTGCCGGACGCGATATGGAGGCGATGGCTATAGGGATTACCGAATCGGTTCAGGAGGATCATATCCGGGCGCGTGTCGGTCAGGTGCAATATCTGGGAGAAAAAATTGACCAGTATGGGGTGCCCATAGTAAAGCCGATCGGAACGCACGGTGTCTTCCTGAATGCCCGCCGGATGCTGGAACATCTGCCACAGGATCAATTCCCGGCTCAGACGCTGGCGGCAGAATTGTATCTGGATTCCGGCATCAGAGCCATGGAGCGCGGAGTGGTATCAGCCGGACGTAATCCGGAAACCGGAGATCATATCTACCCGGAACTCGAGCTGGTCCGCCTGACCATCCCGCGACGCGTCTATACCCAGGCGCACATGGATGTAGTGGCCGAAAGCGTGGAAGAGATTTACATCAACAGGGAAAAAGTTAAAGGGCTCAAGATGACCTATGAACCCAAATACCTCCGTTTCTTCCAGGCACGCTTTGAGCCTTTGGGGTGATGAAGCTAAGGCCCACTATCACCACGCGGTAATGAAGGTGGCCGGTGCCTTTCATTGAAAGATGTTTTCAGCTGATTTACGCGGATAGAAAACGGATTTTTTTGTGGCGATAATGTTCGCGCGGAAAATCGCATCGTTGCCAAAACCTTTCAGGTGTTTGAAAACCTGGAAGGTTGCTCTGGATTCATAAATCAGAGCAATAGCTCATATTGCTTATAAGTATAAAATGCATTCCGATGCCTCCAGCACTTGAACTTTGAACCCTTTGAACCTTGAACACTCAACCGCGTAAATCATACGAACTCCTGCGTCGGTACGGGTCACCGCGTGGCAAAAACAATTTCCTGCATATCCTGTCGAATCTTTTCAAATATTTCCATATTCACGGGGAGCAGTTCGACACTTCACTTCAATTCCGATAATATGCAGAAACAGTTCAAGACCGTAATAGAGCCATTCAAGATCAAGACCGTTGAGCCGATCACCATTACCGATCGCCGGCAGCGTGAGGAGTGGCTTAAAGAGGCGAAGTACAATACCTTCAAGCTGAAATCGGATCAGGTAATTATCGATCTGCTTACCGATAGCGGTACATCAGCGATGAGCGCCGAACAGTGGGCCGGTGTGATGCGAGGCGATGAATCCTACGCCGGATCGGTAAGTTGGCAGCGTATGGAGAAAGTTATCAAAGATCTCACCGGCTATCCGCATATTTTGCCGACGCATCAGGGCAGGGCGGCCGAGCGGATTTTATACAGCCACCTGGGCGGAGAGGACAAAGTGTTTCTCAGCAACACCCACTTTGACACCACGCGCGCAAATGTAGAATATAGCGGCGCAAAGGCGATCGACTGCATCATCCCGGAAGCTTATGATCCCGATAATGATTTTACCTTCAAAGGGAATGCGGATGTCGATACCATGGAACAGCACATCCGGGAGTATGGTGCGGATCATATTGGCGCGGTTATCCTGACGGTGACCAACAACAGCGGTGGCGGTCAGCCCGTGAGTATGGAAAATACGCGCCAGATTCGCGATTTATGCAGGCGGCACGGTATTTTATTCATCCTTGACGCCTGTCGGGTTGCTGAAAATGCCTGGTTTATCAAACAGCATGAGAGCGGGTATTCCGGGAAGAGCTGCCGCGAAATTGCCTCTGAGATGTTTTCTCTGGCAGATGGCTGCGTGATGAGCGCCAAAAAAGACGCTTTAGTGAATATGGGCGGTTTTCTGGCGCTTAACGATCCGGATCTGGCTGACCACTGCACAAATATGCTGATTATTACTGAAGGGTATACGACCTACGGAGGCTTATCAGGATGCGACATGGAAGCAATCGCTATCGGCCTTGACGAAATCTTCAATGAAGATTACCTCCAATACCGCACCCGGAGCACTGCATATTTGGGTGAGCATCTGGATAAGATGGGCATTCCGGTAATCAAGCCGATTGGCGGTCATGCCGTTTATGTGGATGCCGGTAGGTTATACAATCACATCCCGCCGGAAAAATATCCGGGTCATGCGATGGCCTGTGAGCTCTATAAAATCGGCGGAATCCGCAGTGTGGAGATCGGCTCGGTGATGTTTGGTAAGTATGATGAAAACGGCGATCTGATTCCGGCCCCGAGAGAATTGGTCAGGCTGGCCATACCCCGGCGCGTGTATACCCAAAGCCACGTAGACTACGTAATAGAAGCGTTCGGCTTCTTAAAAGAGGGCAAGGATGAGGTGAAAGGATATCAGATCACAAAAGAACCGAAGTTCCTGCGCCATTTTACGGCACATTTTGAACCGGTCCAATAGGAATCAGGAAGAGCCGTCCACTTTTTTAAGGTGTTCCATGATATAGTCGCAAACTTCATCGGGTGCTTCTGCGGAAAGCATATGACCGGCTTGTGGGATGATGTGCATGGTTGCGTTGCTGATCCGGTTTTGCATCTTTTCCGCTTGATCGATCGGGGTAACCTCGTCATCCTCACCGACCAGAATCAGTGTGGGCTTGCTGATCTGATACAGACTTTGGCTGATATCTTCGCGCTTGAGCGCCCCATTGACGGCTCGGGTGATGCCTTTTCGATTATTGGATAAAAGCCGGTTTCTCCAAATGAGTTGCTCCTGGTAAAGTTTCGGATCTTCCCGAAAAGCAGGTCCAAAGATTTTACGCATGATTTTTCCGGTAATCATCGTATACCCTAACCAACGACCAACGAGACTTAGACGCCTAAGTCTTTGATATTCCTCTTTAGAGATGGCTTCCGGTGAAGTTGAAATAAGTGTAAGGGAGCGAATAAGATGACTGTGATCGGATGCAAGCTTTAAGCCAACATAGCCACCCATCGATAATCCTACAAAATGCACAGGTGCGATTTGTAATTGTTCTATGAGGTCGCGGGTGTCGGACACCAGGTTAGCCATTTCATAACCAGTAGCGGGAGATTCACTTAAACCTTGTCCCCGAAAATCAAAGCTGATACACCGGTAGTGCTCCGCGAGGCGCTCAATCTGAAACTCAAACATCTGACTGCTAAACAGTAAGCCGTGCGCAAATAAAATGACGGGTTTATCTCCGCCGGTGTCTTCGTAATAGATTTGGGTGCCATTAATTTCAAGTTCGGGCATAAGTAAATATGATTCCTGTGTTTTCAGGCTTGTACTACACTTTTTTTAGCCTGCATTATTCAAAAACTTCTTGGTTTATAATGCAGTTTAGGT
>SLJN01000377.1 GCA_007135115.1 Balneolales bacterium | reverse complement strand
GGGTTCCACCCGACATCAGAATTTTTCGGCCGGCCTGTGGTGCACGTTCAAGCACAATGACGTCCGACTGTTGTTCGGATGCAAAAATTCCGGCTGTCAATCCGGCAGCGCCGCCGCCGATGATGAGTACTTCAGAAGTTTGTACGTTATTCGACATTATGGGATTGATAAATCATAATACATCACCTTTTGAAAGATTAAGCAACGAACAGAACGGAATCAAAATACATAGTCATGATGTTATCATATCCGCAGATTTGTAAATTGAAGGTATGAGCCCACTATGATAACACCCGATGTGTGGCCGGAGATTTATCCCGTTCGGCAGGTTTGATGATGAACGGAATGCTGATACGGGCGTTTTCTTAGAGACACTAACGACGGAATACATGCGCGTGTTAGCGGTCATAATTGTTATTCTGGCAACTCTGCAGGCCTGTACTATCCCATCAAGAACCATTGATGATACCACCAGTATGCGCAGTTTCGACGCGGTCAATCATGCACTTGCCGATGAGCGTGTTCGGGTTATATTCAGAGACGGGACTGAGAAAAACGGGTGGCTTGGGGAGATCAATGCGGAATCGGCACATTTTTATGTGCTGGGGGATCAATACAGTGTTACCATTTCTACCGGTGAAATTCACGGGTTAAAAGAACGCCGGGGTTTTCCCTTCCTGATGATTGTCGGCGGATTAGTAGCTGCCGGCGGAGCCGCCATGGAGTTGACTCTGTTACCGAGACTGATAGGAGACGATGACAGCGTGTTTTTCGGAGGCTATACCTTGATACCCGCCGGTGTAGCTATTATGCTGATCGGATACCGCGTCAGCCAACCGGATGTGATTTATGAAATTGATCACGAACACCTCGGCATATAGCGTTAGTTTGTGGTGAATACGGTGTCTGAAGTCATCGTATTCACCGATTATTAAACTTTGATAAAGATGCCTTTTTTGTACATAGCATGAAGAATGAGAAACCATGCGAATATCCACAGAAACGCAAATAGCATGGAGGTGAATTCTTCACTACCGGGGATAGGTGTGAAAAAAGTCTGATAGATCCATGAGTGAACGCTGTATGTTGTACCATCAGCCGAGTCCCAGGTAATCATATACATGGTTCGTGCCACGATGCCGCTGAAGAAAAAGACAACGATGGCATTCACTCCGTATACCAGAAACGGATAGGTATATTTTCGATACTGATGTTCATCGATGATCCAATAACAAAGGCCCAGGCCCGACATAGCCAGACCGGCAGTAAATACAGCATAGGAGCTGCTCCAGATCGGCTTGTTGATCGGAAAGATCCCGCTCCAGATATAACCGATGATCAGTATCACAAATCCCCATATAAGCAGCTCGGAAACCCGTCGCTCTGAGGTGGTATCTTTGCGTAAAATCCGTCCGGCCCATACGCCGAACAAAGTGGTGCTGATAGCAGGAATAGTACTGAAAATACCTTCCGGATCATACGGGCCGCTCCGGTACATATGGGTTTCTGTGAGGATCAGGCGGTCCAGCCAGGCAGCCAGATTGGCTTCGGGATCATCGATCATTCCGGCGCCATAACCCGGTACTGGAATCTGAGTCATGGCAATCCAGTAAAAAAGCAAGAATCCCCATAACCAGTAGAACATTGTACGGGGTGAGGCATACAAGTATATAACCGAAGCGATAAGGTAGCATACAGCAATGCGTTCCAAAACCCCGGGGATGCGAATTTCGGCAAGATTGCTGTGCAGACCAAAGCCTCCATCCAAAGAAAAATACGGCCAGCCCGACATCAACAAACCCAATCCGAAAATCTTGACGGATCGCCAGAAAACCTTTTTCATTAATTCTTCGCGGGTTGATCCCTTGTTCAGATATTTGGGAAAGGCATAAGAGATCGCTACACCGACGATAAACAGGAAAAAAGGGAAGATCAGGTCGGTCGGGGTCCAGCCGTGCCATTCGGCGTGAGCAAGAGGCGGGTATATTGCACCCCACGTTCCGGGATTATTGACAAGAATCATGGCAAGTATCGTAGCGCCACGAAACACATCCAATGACAGAACCCGGTTTGCCGGGAAATTATCGAGCCAGGTAGCCATGCCAACAGTTTTACATCATTCAAACCTAAGGAATTGCATGGTAATGAAATATTCCATGATTACCAATACAAATCATGTCGGTAAATAGTTAATCAACCCAAAAATAAACACGATATCTGTTGGTTGAGGAAGTTTGTTTTTTCAGGTGATAAAGTTGTAATATGCTCCTGCATTTAACAACATTATAGAATTGTTTTTGCCCGAATAAATAAATTGATTATGAAATTTCCGGATACATTTATTTCCTCCCTTCTGTTATTTGCATTTATGGGGTTATTATGGACGGCTTGTGAAGCTGAAGAAGCTCATGACCCGGTGTTGTTAATATCCATTGATGGATTCATGAATGAATACGTTGATCGTAATGAAACTCCCAATATTGACCGAATTATAGCGGGAGGAGTATGGGCCGAATCGTTAATTCCGGTCTTCCCGACGCTAACCTTTCCGACTCATCACAGTATGTCTACCGGTTTGTTTGTTGAAAACCATGGTATCATAGCCAATTCATTTTACGCTTACGATCATGAGGAGCGATTCAGCTACGGTCCGCCGGATAATCAAAATGATGAGCGCTGGTGGGGCGGAGAGCCGATCTGGATTACCGCAGAGCGACAGGGGCTGACATCGGCTACGTTTTTCTGGCCGGGTTCGGAAGCAACGTTCAACGGAATCAATTCCACCCGATGGGTTGATTATGACGGCTCGGTACCCGATGAGGTGCGTGTAGACTCGGTAGCGCATTGGCTCGATCCTCAGGGGGAAGTAGCGGCCGATTTCGCCACATTATACTTCAGCGATGTAGACAGCCGGGGTCATTCTTACGGGCCCGATTCACCTGAGGTAGATGAAGCCGTACGCGAAGTGGATGAAACACTCGGTCATTTAATTGACCGGCTGGAAGAAATCGGCCTCTGGCCGGATATCAACCTGATTGTCGTTTCAGATCACGGCATGGCAGAGCTGGATGATGAAAAAGTTATTTTTATCGATGATATCATTGATCTGGATGATGCAGATGTAAATACCTGGGGCGCGGTTTCAAATATTCGGCCGGAAGAGGGAGTACACATTGAAGATATCTACACCCCGCTCAAGGAAAACGAAGAACATTACTCGGTTTACTACAAAGAGGAGGTTCCCGAAGAGTATCGCTTCAGTAATCACGAGCGGATCGGAGATATCGTTATGATAGCAGAGCTGCCGTGGATGATTTCTTCCCGTGATTTTTTTGAGAGGCGGGGTCAGCCACGGGGTATGCACGGTTGGGATCATCGTGAGCCCGAGATGCAGGCGTTTTTTCTGGCGCAAGGACCGGCATTCCGAAGCGGCGAACAAGAAGTCAGCCCCATTCGGATGGTTGATCTGTATGAAATGATGACCTACATCCTCAACATTGAACCCGCTGAAAACGACGGAGACCTGGAGGCTTCGGAGCATATCCGGCGATAATTTATGAATTGCGGCAGTTGAAAGCCGCCGATGAATTCGACGGGGTTTTGTAAAAGTACGGTCTTTTGCAAAACCCTTTTTTATTTGCGCTCACAACAGCTTTTGAGTTTTGATGAATTCAACTCATTGTTTAAGAGGCGAATACGAAAGAGGGTATGAAATTTCATAAAAGCTATTGACATCATACTAAGAGTTTCGTTTATTTAGTGTACGATAGCAATCGTACTAATTAAACATGCAGATCTATGAAACTCTTTGAGTGTTACCCAAAACTTACCCGAACCGTGTTCACGGTTGCGTTGATTAGCATAGCGGGATTATTTGCGACAAAATCCTGTGAACTGTACGACACGCCCGATTCGGTGGAAAAGACTGAATCAGAGTCGCCTGAACCTCCTCCGATCCCGCCTGCTCCGGATTCTGATGTATATGATGTCGTTGAGCAGCCCCCGGAACCCATAGGCGGGCTTGAAAGTTTATACAGCAACCTCAGTTACCCGAAGCTTGCGAGACAGTCCGGAATTGAAGGAAAAGTAATAGTTCAGTTTGTAGTGGATGAAAACGGAGATGTAACGAAGCCTGAGGTAATTCGGGATATCGGGGGTGGAACCGGTGATGCTGCTATAGAAGCATTGGAGTCTACCGAATGGAAACCAGGCAAACAGGATGGTAATAAAGTTTCAGTCCGGTTTCAGGTGCCGATCCGCTTTCAACTACAGGATTCGGAATCCGGCTCACCCGATAACGATACTCAAAAAACAGACTCTGAAGAGCTTTCTCTGAATATGCAGAACCCGCTTGAAGAGATGGTCGTAACCGGTTACGGTAGTTTTTGACTTCAGTTATAAATGACCATGATTTCACCTTAAGTAAAATGGGGCTGACAGGCCCCGTTTTTATTTTTTTAACGCGGATTTTATGGGATGACTGGAAACATTTATTACCCGGAATGACAAGATAGCGGAAGCATGAAAATATGCAGACTCATCTTGCCTATAACCGTAATCGCCACAGGTACAAGAGGTAGGAGCGCTGCATACTGAGCGATGGCGTTGCCCGCTATGAAAACCGAATGGACGCGGGCAAATATTTGGCGATTAATTTAAAAAAAAGAGGCTTTGCCATCAGTCTATTCGGCGGACTGGCAAAGCCTCTTGAAGAGACCAATGTAAGGTCTCAGGTGATAAATAGCACCTTCTGATTAAGCCTGAACCTTGTAACCGACAGAGTTCAACCAATCCACAGCTTCTTCCTGAGTTGCGAATACCTTGCAAATATCCTCGACTCCGGCTGATTTGAACATTTTGTTCAACTGATTTCTTTCAAGGGGTTTATCCAGGATATTAGCATTGTGAGTCATTTTATGGTTCCTGTTCCAGTCAAAATGATCTGATATGATATCCACAATTTTCTGATCAGAAGTTTGCCAATTTCTCAAATCGGTGAGCAGAGCCCAGTTGTTTACTGTTACAGGCTCGACGGCTTGTTCAAAATCCTGAATGTACTGGTGAGCAACTTGCTCCGTCCAAAACCCGTAAATTCGCTCAACGACGACTTGCTTACCATCCAACACTTTAATTTTGTAATGATCCATATCATCCAATCCTTATTTGTTTGATGTTTCTCAAAAATGTAGGCATAAGGTTAATAAAGTATGATAAGATTTAAAAATATATGTATCTATTTCTGTGAGGTGCCGGTTGCTAATGATAACCACAACTTAGGGGAGAGTTTTTTTACCTAAGCATAGCAGGTCAGGCTGCCTGAAACAATTCCCGCCTAACCCCGTATATTACCGGAAAAACAAAGGAGGCCCGATTATGAAAAAACGACTTACCAGATCCGATGACGGTTACATTGGCGGTGTTTGCGGAGGTATCGCCGAATATTTTGGATGGGATCCCACGATTGTAAGAGTTATCTGGCTGATTGCCATACTGTTCGGTGTCGGATCACCCATTTTAATCTACATTATTTTATGGATCATCATGCCTGAGCGCTGATATAACTACCTCCGTATTTCAAGAGAGGCGCATTGCTTGTTGCTGACTGGAGGATGTAACCCGTTGTCTTTTATCGGCTACCATTGGCAAACGAGTAGTTCTAAGAAAGACGTATTTCAACCGGCCGGCATCAAGCTATATGTCAAGAAACCTATCTTACTGATTACTGATTACTGATCACTGCACACCCATCCCCGATTTGATCGGACCAAAATTATAAAGAGCTAAGGCACTGATTTTCATTCATTAAATATTTATTCAGGAAGCGCTTGCAGAAAACTTAAACAGATTGCATATTCGTTATGTGGTATATCTGGTCTGACCAAAATTGCGAATATGAATAATCCAAGTCTGCAAAACCGAATCATTGATCGCCTGCTCGAACTGATAAAAGAGGATAAGCTTGAACCGGGAGACAAGTTGCCTTCCGAGCTCACTCTTGCACGGAAGTTCAGAGTCAGCCGCTCATCAATTCGGGAAGCTATCAGTCAGTTGCAAAGCCGGGGTATTCTGGAAGTCCGGCCCCGAAGCGGCAGCTATGTACGTGCCATCACGGATGATCCCGTGGGTCCGCCACTGCAGCAAATGCTGTCGTTTGATCACAACAAAATGTGGGAACTGCTGGAAGTGCGTAAACACCTGGAGGCGGCGGCGGCCGAACTTTCGGCCATTCGCAGGACCGGAACAGATATGGAAGAGTTTCGAGAAGTACTCCGCTTCCTGGATGAAGCTCATCGGAACAATCGGTTTGATGAAGACGTGGAAAAAGCCTACGGGCGGTTTTTCAAGAACCTTTCCAGCTCTTCAGGAAACACCCTGTTTACCCACCTGATGGATTCGATTGGTGATTTGAGCCGGTCGGCGCTTCCGTTTTCAAGAGTTAAACTGCAACATCTGCCGCATACCAAGGATGTTATTCTCGATCAGCTTCACCGGATTGCCGGTGCCATCAAGTCGAGAGATGCCGAAGCCGCACGCACGGCGGTAATTGAACACATCGAATTTGTAGAGAAGTCGCTGCGTGATGTATTGGGCTATAAAGATCTGAATGTACTGGCCCGCGAAGAGTTTTAATGATGACATCAACCCGAAACACCCAAAGCTATGAGTAGTCAAAAAACCACCGATGCCGATGTTTCCCGCCAGGTAGCGGAAGAATCACG
>SLJN01000089.1 GCA_007135115.1 Balneolales bacterium | reverse complement strand
TATTATATTTCTAATTTTTAAGAATCTATCGGCCTTTTTTACATTTCTGGGCATTTTTGCTTCTGGTAACTTTAAAACCCTAAGCATTTTTAACTTTAAACATCCCTTTTTAATCACCTCGATTAATTTTTAATTACAATTATTTAGTATCTCTTACAACCGGTAACAATTTCGGATCAAGGAGGGGGGGGCTATTTAAACATAAAATAATCTACGGGATTGATTTGATGCATTTCTGTCCGATAAAATATTGAATATGAACGCGACGTAAGAAATTGATTGACTTTCGGATCAATTTATGTACTCTTTAGCTGACTAAAACCCGTTTTATAGATTGGCCCTCTTATACTTGCAGGGATTTACGCCTTAATATTGCCAGCTCTTGATCCCATGAGTAGGATAAAGTCATTAGTTGAAAAAGTTGTTAAACTAATGCCTGTAAGAAAAGAGGTAGTGTCGGCCGAAGCCCGTCCATAGATGAATCACCATAACGACCTACTTTCCTAATGTATCCTCGAAAATAAGGGCAATGGTGAAGCGATCCCCCCTGATCTCCTCCGCTGTACAAAACTCAGTGTGGCAAAAAACTCCTTTATAATAAAAAAAGCAGCCAGGGAGAAGTTTCCCCGGCTGCTTTTTTATCAGCAAATTAATAATGCCTTTTATTAATTAAAGATTTGGATTTGAGGCTTCCTCAGTGGAACTAACCTCAAGGCACAATTCTTCAACATCTAACACACTAACCGGTGCATCGTCGGATTCCCTGATGACTTCGAATGGTACATCCTGGTCATCTTCCATCCATCGACGCAAGTCGGCAACGCGGCGGCCTTCCAGCCACATTTCAATACCGCGTTCTTTCATGAGTTTTTCCCAGGCGCTTTCTTCGTCAAAGTCACCGGCGTCGAGCGTTTCGAGATCTTCATGGTATTCCCGTACCGTGTTGATTTTCTCAATGGCGTCTTCAACCTCTCCATCGCGCAGGTATGCCTCAGCTTCGATCAATCTCATTTCAGTTCCTTTCACGATGGGAATGTTAGCTCCTCGGTCATCGTGCTTATGGGCATAAAACAAGGGCCGTTCGTCATCGCCGCCTGTATCAAAATCTGCGTCGGGATCACCATCAACAAAGATTTTTTCAAAGGGGATGCGAGGATCACCTTCGGCATCTTCACTTTGATCGTTGATTTCGGTTCCCCACTCCTCAAACGGTGTTCCCCAGACGGTGGTTTGATTGGCTTCATTAGGAGTAGCCGTCCATTCGTGCACACCATTATACTCACGGGATGCATTTGAGGAATGAACTTGCTCAAAAGTAAACCCCGTACCAACTTCGGCGGCATCAGCAGCAGCTTCATCCCAATTACCCAACATCATGTGGGACTGGGCGCGACCGGCATAAGCTGCGAGCATGATATCTTGTTCATCATTTTGGTCAGCCAGATCAATTGCTGTTGTAAAAAACTCAACTGACCTTTCGTGAAATACCGTATAATGCTCTTCTTCGCCACCGTCAATAACAGCTGCACAGAAGTTGTCTCCCATCATGCGGTTAGACAATCCGGAAAACAAGTTTGCCTCTGCCATTTCCGCACCGTCATTATCGACTTCGTCG
Organism: Balneolales bacterium; assembly: GCA_007135115.1. Lineage (GTDB taxonomy): Bacteria > Bacteroidota > Rhodothermia > Balneolales > Natronogracilivirgulaceae > SLJN01. The sequence continues at coordinate 5,116 of SLJN01000089.1, read as the reverse complement.
ACATCTTCGATGCGTTCGATAAGGTCTTCAGCTGACCATCTTGCCGTTTGAGCAGAAGCCCATCGCGACTGATTTTCCGGTTCGGTATTTATGGAAACACCGTCGCTGAGCATTCTCAATGGCATCCATGTGCCTGAATGCACCAACTCATCAGAAAGCAGAGCAGCTGAGGTATAAATACCACCGCCACCCGGCTGTGTGGTGGAGAATGCAAAATCTCCATGGACGCCATTCAACAAGACCTCAATACCCTGTGGTGAATTGAGATCCTCGTCTTCAATGTCTTCCGGATTGTCTACCCCGAGATCACATGAGTAAACCAGCAGGGCTATAGCTACTACTCCACCTAACGGGAAGTATCGTTTAAGTTCACAAAGTTTCATAATCAATATACCTTTTAAAATTTTGAGTGCTATATGATCACTGCTTAAAAGTCAACGCTCAGCGTTCCTATAAACTGTTGCGGGATAGGAGTATCGAAAAATATTTGATTTCGTATAGCCGAATCACTCAGGTCTCCCCGGTAATTTGCCTCGGCTTCGAGTCCAGGATATTCTTGCCATCTCCAAAGATTACGTCCGGAGAGGGTGAACCTGGCACGGTCCATACCCAAGCGATTTACCAGATCTACAGGTAGATCATAGGTCACACTTACTTCTCTGAGTTTGATGAAGTCTGCAGGGTATGCGAAATCACCTTGAGCAAGAGTTGAAGATCGTTCACAATTCGCCTGAACTACCGGATCATCATCTTCCCTGCAAATCGTGGCTACAGGACCGGGGTCAGCAATTCCTTGCCCGCTTTCTTCTGTTACATCATGCAATGAATTCATCATCCAACGCATGGAGCTGCTCTGAAGGTGATTTCCGCCGGAGTAGTCGAACATAAACCGGGCTGACCAGTTGGAACCAATTGAGAAATCACTTCCTGCCTGAAGCGTATGAGTAGGGATAGGTGTTCCGAGATAGTCCCATCCTTCGGGCAGGTTACCGTCTTCATCGGCCAGAAGCTCGCTTGCCTGACCAACATCACCGTCTTTTTCAATGATATGATCACCAAAGAAAGCACCTACCGGATAACCTTCTCTGATATCTTGTAACCACTGAACATCGGTTTCGGCTGCACCGCCAAGATCGGTAATTTTATTATCATTATACCCGAAGGCACCATTTACATTCCAGGTAAAGTTTTCGTAGTTCATCACCTGTGCATCCAAACTCAGCTCCACACCTTCGTTGATAACTTCACCGATGTTTTCAAGCTGCGGAGTATTGAATCCTTGAGAAGGCGGGTTTTGGAAGTCATAAAGAGCATCTTCAGTACGCTGATAATAATAAGTGAAGTCAAGACTGATCATATCATTCAGCAGCGTAACATCAGCTCCGGCCTCATACTCATGAGATACTTCCGGGCTTAACTCCGGGTTACCCAGGTTCTGTGTAGTAGCTGCCGGTTGAGCATCGGCGGCAGATACCGGATTCCAGGTACGAATTGCTGTAAAAGCACCAGGCTGCTGACCTGCGGTTCCGTAGGCTGCTCTCAGTCGAAGTGTTGCCAGATCGTCATCCGGCCAGAAATCGCTGTCTGATACCATGTACGACATATCCACTTTAGGATAGAGCTGGTATTCCACATCTTCACCAAATGCGCTATGACCATCTGCGCGGGCTCCCAATGTGACATAAAATCGATCTTGAAAACCGAGCTGCTGTTCCATAAAGAATCCGGCGCTTCGTTCTCTGAAACGAGACTCATTTCCTTCGGTGGTAATCGCAGCACTTACAACGGAAAGATCTTCAAAAATGAAGTCATCACCTTGAGCTGTGCTCGATCCGGTTTGGGTATCATAGTACTGAAAACCGGTTGCTGTATTTAATCTGAGCCAATCCGTCGGCGAGTAGTCAATACGGGCGATATAGTCGAAATTCAGGTTGGTTGCCTGCCTACGGTAATTGGTTTTAAAACCTTCCGGAAACACATCAACTTGTCCCCATGGATAGTATTGATGCTGATCCTGATCCGTCGTTTCATAGCCAAGCGTTAACTGCTGGCTGAATACTCCACTGGGATTATGGTTGAAATCAAGGCTGGCATTAAACCTGTTGCCTTCCTGAAATGTTTCGACATTCGTGGTGTTTTCCGTAGGCATAAACTGGCCGTCAGGCCCGCCCATTAAACCGTTAATAGTTAATCCAACGGTGTTATTGGCATCAGGAACATGTTGTACGGACCTGTCGGAATAAGAGGTATTCAATGCAACTGTTAAGTCATCAGAAGGATCGACTTCAAGATTGGCACGAAGTGCTGCATAGTCTTCATTACTGTTCGGAACAACGCCAGACTCCCCACGTATGGTTGCAGACGCATAATATCGAAGATTCTCAAGTCCTCCCCTTGCAGAAAGATACTGAGAGTGGTTAGCTCCTGTACGAACATGCTCATCATAAAACCAGTCTCCATATACAGATGCATCCCAGTGACTGCGTGGAGAATGGCTCAATCCAGCTCGTGTACGGAATGTAAATTGGGGATCTCCTTCTTCACCTCTGTTTGTGGTGATGTTGAGTACACCGGATGCGGCTTCTGTTCCATATAAGGTAGCGGCAGAAGCTCCACGAATAACCTCGATATTTTCTATGTCTTCCGGATTTATATCATCAAGGCCGGACCATGTAACCCCTGATGTTGTTGTGCCAACTCCGGAAGATCTTGAATTGTCAATTCTGACGCCATCAACATATATAACGGGTTCGTTACTTTGAGACAAACTTGCCGCGCCACGCATAACAATGGTATGCTGTTGGCCGACCTTACCACCACCAAGCTGGATATTCATTCCCGCAGCACGTCCCTGCAGCAATTCAGACATACTTTGGATGGGCCCACCCTGAAGTTCTTCCGGTTCAATTGAGCTCATCGAAGAACCGATTTCTCTTCTGGCAGAAGTAGCTCCTCGTGCAGTTACTAAGACCTGATCAAGTCCCAACACGTCGGGTGCCAATTCCAGATCCAATTGCTTATCCTGGCCGGCATCAATTGTAATTTCAAATGATTCCCCGACATAACCAACATATTCTACCGAAACCTGATAAGTGCCGGCGGGGATATCTTCAATCATATAACTGCCATCCATTTCAGATGAAGAACCAATTTCAAGTTCTTCAATCAGAACGTTGACTCCAATCAAAGGTTCTCCGTCTTCCTCGTCGGTGACGACTCCTGATAGTGAGCCTTCATCCTGTGCAATGGCAATATTTGCAAATAGTAATAAACTACATATTGCCATTAAAAATGTACCATTAAACTTCAACATATCACAGATGATTTTATGGGTGTTTAAGTATACACAACAATCCTTAAGATATATGACAAGCTATAGCCAACTGTTTGACTATAGATATCATTACCGAAAGGGTCATTAGCGCCTGAGCAACAATTGAACTACTTGTTACAAATAAATTCAATGATATCGTAACTGATAGAAAAGAAGACTGAAATTATTGCTTTATAATGCAATAGATCAGGAAGCATAATAACCAACATAATTCACACTAACTATTTTGCTTCTACACACACTTCTAATTTACCAACAGTGATAATCCCGTTTTTGAAACATTAACTATTATAATATTTCATAACTGCCTAAATAGAAATAGGCTTAATCTTTTTTTACATAATAAAAATCAATATTTACATCCAGTCCTCATAAAACAACAGATTAAACAAGTACGATTAATGCGATATTGAAAAGACTTACACTAAATTAGCAGCAATAGTTGCTTAATTATTAACCGGATATTCAGAGTATTTAAATTCCTTTTTATAAATGAATTCTAATCCCATCAGCACCACGATATTTTATTAAATACCCCAAACAAAAAAGGCTCCGCAACGGGAGCCTTTTTGCATAACTATTAATAACTGTTAACCAGGATTACTCTTCTGTAACCAGACTGATCGGATCGGTTTCCATAAATTCGCCGTTTGACGATCCATTTGCATTCATGGCGTCAAGTTCCTTTTGGAAAAAGAACTCTTTCTCACCGAATGCCGGTTTCAGGTCATTCAACCAGACCGCCTCAGGGTCGTATTTGGCAAAGAAGGGTCGGTGCACCCAATCCGGGTTACGTCCTTGCAGGAATCGGAGCACAAAGACTTTCTCACCTTTGATCTCGCTGACGCCCAATACCTGAACTTTACCCGGCTCAGCAGACATACTTGGTCCGCGAACCGTACGGCCTACGCCGCTAACATCTTTGTAGGCGCCCCGGAAAATGTGCCACGCTTCTTCAAGCGGGATATCGAAATGATGACGTGCACCGGTATCGCGCACTACGAACATATAGTAAGGAATGATACCATGGTTAACCTGCTCGGTCCACATATCTGCCCAGGTTTTGGAATCATCATTGATATGGCGCAGAATCGGTGATTGCGATCGAATTTGAGCTCCGGTATTTCGTACTCTTCGGATGGCCTCTTCTGCAATTGGAGTTTGCAGCTCTCGTGGATGTGAGTAATGAGCCATCAATGCCAGATGCTTGCCGGATTCCGCTACTTTTTCGAATAAGCGAAGCGTATCATCGGCGTCACGATCGGTGACAAATTTATAAGGCCAGTATCCGAGTGCTTTGGTACCGATACGGATAGTTTTAAGGTTGGGTAGATCTGCTTCTAACAGAGGCTCGATGTAAGAAGCCAGTACCTTGGTCTTCATAATCATCGGATCACCACCGGTAAACAGTACATCGGTGACTTCCGGATGTTCCCTTACATATTCTACCAGTAAATCAGCTTCGCGCATGGCGAACTTTAATTCATCAATGCCGACAAACTGGGGCCATCGGAAACAAAAGCTGCAATAGGCGTGGCAGGTCTGTCCCTGACTCGGGAAAAACAGGACCGTCTCACGATACTTATGCTGCATGCCCTGCATTTTTTCGCATCCGAGAGTGGGCATGTTTTTTTCCATCTGACCGGCGGGGTGTGGATTTAGATCGAACCGAATCTCATTTGCCGTGTTTTTCACTTCCTCCTTGGAGGCTCCACTGCGAATGACATCTGCCATCTTGTTGAAATGGTGATCCTTCAACATGGTTCGCTGAGGAAACGTAAG
>SLJN01000062.1 GCA_007135115.1 Balneolales bacterium | reverse complement strand
ATTGTGATGGCTCACACAAAGGAACTGAGTTTCGCCCGATTATTGAAAAAGTGAAAGAGGAGAAAAAAGTGGCCTGGTGCGGATGCAAACAGACCGGGAATGCGCCTTTTTGTGATGGGTCGCATAAGAATGTTTGATGGATAAATATGTCAGAACTTTTTATCTAATAGGGATGTAGTTATATGCATCCCTAGTTTTTTCTGAATTTTATCTGATTTGAGGCGATTTGCTACAACCCCACCTCCAAACTCACCGACGGATAAAACCCCGGCAGCTGTCGTTTTCTAATCTCATACCCATCCGTTTCAAACGAATCTGCACTCACATGATCTTCGGGCTGCAAACCCCAGTCCAGAGTGTTTCTGCGGTTCAGCAGGTTGATTAAATCCAATCGGAGATCCACGTCCACAGAGCCCAGAGTCGGGCGGTAAATCAGAGAGAAATCCAGTTGATGAAAAGGCTCCAGTATATCGGCTTCGGGGTTGGTGAAGTCGAAATCGCCATAGGTTCTTTCGCCGGCATGCAAGTTCAGGTAATCATAATAAGCCTGACGGAATCCCCAGCTCCGTCCGAAAATGGACTGCCACTTGATAACACTCGATAGATTTTCTGTTATTCGGAATAATGACCGAAACTGAAAACGGTGCGGCTCATTCCAGGGCGTTGTTTGCCAGCCGCCAAACTGTTGCTCCAGATTGCGACGGGAGCTGCTGTAATCATAGCCGGTGAGCAGGGCAATCCGGGAGTCCCAAAATTCCTGATGTAGTCGGATGCTGCCGCCAAAACTTTCCATCTGTGTCGTTTCGGCAAACTCCGATGCTACCGACTGTTCACTTAAAGCTATTGCCGACCTCATAAAGTTCTGATGTGAGGTGATGTAAGCCGTTGGTTGCCACTTGTAATATCCCTCCAGCTCCAAAGAGGTTTGCGGTGTTGGATGGAAAATCCACGACCCGCTTAGGTGATAAGCTGAAGGAATATCCGAATCCATAGCGTGCGCCCAAACGGTCAAAGAGGGTACCTGCGAGGTCGGTCCGACATTGGTGATTTCAAACTGGTTGATGAACTGCCGGTATAATCCACCCGAAAGTTTTGCAGACCAAAAGCCGATGGCGGACTCGCTTTCATCATACTGTACCGAAAATCGGGGTTCGGCAAAAATGCGATGGTTCGAATTCAAATGCGTCAAGCGGGAGCCGGCAGTTACATCCCAGCCATCGCCGAAAGCGTAGTTGAGATTGGAATAAATCGAACTAATCATCGAATGCTGACGAAACCGCGGCCAGGAATAGGATAGAAAGTAATCGCTGAAATCGACGGTAGAGGAGACCAAGTTCAAGTCCAGACCGGCGTCCAGGCTTAAGTCCGGCGAAAAGCTGTAGTTGCCGTCGGATCGCAGCATCAAATGCTCCATACGGTTATGGGCATTATGGGTTTCCAGTAGCTCCTCAGAAGTTTGGAAATAAGCATCCATAGCACCCGCAAAACCGGATCGACCAGACTGCGTAATAAACGGCCGCTCCGTTGTGGAAATGTGGTACTGATGATCCATCCGGCTGTAGGAATACCCCACCATGGTGGAGAGTTCTGATCTTGGCGTGAGTCGGGTATCCCAACTAATTTGGCCGATGAGGTTATTCCAGTCATAGCCGTCGCGGGCAAACAGGTAGGGGTCATAATCAGACTCATCAGCTGTAACTTCTCCGAGATGGGAGTTCGCCAGATAATTCTGGCCTGAGTAAACCGACGCTCTCAACGTGTTATAGGTATCAAACTCATAACTTGCGGATAGGTGACCGTCCAAAAATTGAACATCCGACTCCTGACCGGCGGGTTCGTACATGGCAATGTCTTTGTGTGGATTGAGTAGCCGGTTGGTCAGCAGCGGATCGACATAATCCCATTCCTGCAGGGTTTGCTTGAGAGTCGGGTCCTGGTAAAGATTCCAATAATTGGTGCGCAGCGCACCCATGAGCTTAAAACCGCCGTCGTCATCCTCTACACTTAAATCACCCCGAAGATTGATGCTCAACGGATCTCCCTGCGCCAGCCCCTGGTTTTGACCGTCAGTTACAGATTCGTGGTGCAGATCAACAATGCCGGCGATCTGACTTCCCTGCTCGGCTCCGTAGCCGGCTTTGTGCAGGTGAACATCGCCAATGGCCATGGGGCTGAATGCGCTGAACATCTGCCCGAAACTGTACGGATTATACACCGGCACCCCATCCAGCCGCATTTTTTGTTCGGACCGGTGTCCGCCCTGAATGTGCAGATCCTGCATCGGCAGACCGTATTGCACTCCCGATAACAAGCTCAAACTCCGGATGGCATCGGCACGCCCGCCGGCAGGCTCCCAATCCGATTCCGTTTCCATGGGCTGTCCGCTTGATATTCCGGCTAATTTGGGTTGATGTCCGGTTATGATGACCGGCGTAAAGTCAACCGGCTCGGGGGCAAGTTCTACTTCTTCCTCGGTTTGGTTATCCGGGGTGATTTCTATGGTTTTCTCCACCGGCTCATACCCGATGTAGCTGAAAACGATGCGATAAGTTCCGGACATCATTCCACTGATAGAAAAGTTGCCGTTCCGGTTAGCGGTTGTTCCGCCTGAGGCATCCGCCAGTTTGATGGTGGCACCCGGCAGCGGTTCGCCGGTTTTTTCATCTTTTACTTTACCAGCAAAAGATCCGAAGGCCGCATCTTCCTCGGGAGCTTCCACAATGACCATCGTACCTGATGAAAGCGTGATGTAGTCCAGATGAGTGTCGTTGAGTATTTTGCTCAACAGTTCGGGCACGGTTTTGTCGCTGACCCGTTCGTAAACGACTTCATCCTCAAGCAGTTGCGGATCGTATACCAGGTCGGTATCGGTAGCGTGGGCAATTTCTTTGAGTACTTCATCAAGCGGGTCGCCGCGAAAATCAAACGAATAGGTGTCTTCGGGATGCACCTTAGCCTGCGCTGAAACTGCAATAAGCAGGATCACAGTAAAAGCAGCCAACCGATATATCCAGGACACCATCATATTCGAAAATTAGCGATAAATCCGGTAACCGTTTGCGGTTTCTGAATAACGCAGCCCTTTAATCTGACTGATATCTTCAATGATCGATTGTGCTCCTTTCGGGTCGTGGTAGTGCGTGGAGAGGGTTTCCGAGGCGACTTCATCCTGTTCCAGCTGAATCTGAACATCAAAACGACGTTCAATCTCCCGGAAGATTTTCCACAGCGGCTGATCATCAAACGAAAGCCGGTTATCGCGCCATCCGGTCAACTCATCGGCCGGCACTTCTTCGGGTGCGGATGGGGACTCCATATCCGGATTCCAGCGGCTCCACATTCCCTGGGTCAGCGTAACCTCGTGTTCGGGTTGATTCAGCGGAAACAGTCGCACGCTTCCGGAAGAAACCGTCACTTCGGTCTGGCGGTCCGGTTCCTCGCTCCAGGATCGCACATTGAAGTCGGTTCCGGTTACTTCGATTTTGGCATCGTTTGATTCAACCGTAAAAGGATGATTCGCATCTTCCACACTGAAATATGCTTCGCCGTCAAGGGAGATGTCACGGTTGAGGAGTCCGTAAAGCCGGCTGTAGCTGATTTTCGAGCCGCTGTTCAGCTCTACCGTGGTGCCGTCGCGTAGCTCAATGCTGGCTAATTCGCCATAAGGGGCAGAAGCGGTTTGGGGTATCATAAGATAGCCTGAGATTAGCATGATCAACGCAATGGAAGCTGCTGCCACCCACTTACCCCATATTGGGATGATGGAGCTCCCGTTTGATGATGCCGGATCCATCTGCTGATGCACGTTTTTCAGTGCGGATTCTACCTCTTCACCGGAAATGTTTTTGTGCGGATCCGGAGCGTATTCACGGCTCATATCCCAAAGTTCTTCTATACGTTGCCGGCCGTCCTTGTCGAAGGACTCAAGCACCTCTTCCGGCGGATGGGTATGATCGTTTCGTCGTTTCATCATTTTGATAACCTTGACTCTTGTTGATAGGTGTCGTACCAGTCGCGCAATTGACTCAATGCAGCGGTCAGGTGGTTGTTCACGGTTTTGGCGGATACTTCCATCACTTTTGCAATTTCGTGATGATTCAGCCCTTCAAAGCGGCTCAGCTCAAACGTCTCGCGTTGCCGCTCGGGCAGGGCGTTCACCCATTCATAAAATTGTTTTCGAAACTGTTCTTCTTCTTTTTGATCATTTTGTACCAGTGCATCTGCTCGTTGAGACTCGTCGGTAAGCAGATCGTCAATGGGTTCGGCAATTTCCTTTTGATCCCGCAGATAATTGAGCGCCCGGTTGCGTACAGAGCGGTACAAATACGCCCTGACGGATCGGTCCGGATCAACTTCCCGGCGTTTTTTCCAGAGCAAGATGAAAGCATCCTGTACCACATCCCCGGCGGCATCCCGGTCTTTGGTGATTTTCATCGCATAATTCACCAATGCCGGATACAACGCCCGGAACAGCGCATCAAACGCGTTGCGGTCCGAAGCAGCCAGCCCTTCGGCCCACGATCTTAAGTGGTCATCAGGAATCTCTTTCATCGCCATACACCATTTGTACACATCAGCTCGTGTGCAGACCTATAGGTCCGTTACTTCTTCAATCTAAAATCGCCAATCAACAATCTGAAATCCATCGGAAAAGGCTGGATGATTATATTGAGCAACCTTGGGCGGTGATAGTAACTAACTCAAAAATGCAAGAGATTGCAGATTTATGATTTGTGATTTCAGATTGCAGAAGTGGTGTCTTAAATAATTCTACCTTGGAATATATTAGAATTCCTGGGTAAGTAGCCGGCCTGTTGTGTAGGATGAGTGAAATTTGGAGCGCAAAACCGATCAATAAATGATAATCACCATGAAATTTTACGGCATATTCGGACTTGTTATCACACTGGTGCTGATGAGCGGCTGTGATGTATTTGATTTTGAAGATGAAGAAGACACCCCGGAAGTGATAGAGCGGCGAGACTTGCCAAGGGAGCTTGAACCATCCGAAGAGAGCCTCATTGATGGCGCCGGTAGTTTCGGTTTTGATCTGACCGGAAAGATCGTGGAAGATTATCCCAGGGACAACATGTTCGTCTCGCCCCTCAGCATCATTATGGCCTACGGCATGACGATGAACGGTGCGGACGGGGATACCTACGATCAAATGGCTGAGGTTTTTGGTCTGGAGGATATGGACCGGGAAGAAATCAACAGCGCGGCCCTAAGTTTGATCGAATTGCTTACCGAATTTGATGAGGATGTTAAGTTCAATATCGCCAACTCCATCTGGTACCGGGATACGTTTGAGGTGGAGTCGGATTTTCTGGATACCAACGAGCACTATTTTGGTGCAACAATCGAACCCGCCGATTTTAACGATCCCGAGACGGTGGATCTCATCAATGAATGGGTTGAAAATCGCACGGAGGGCTTGATCGACGAAATCGTTGAGGGGCCGATCGATGACTATACAGTGATGTATCTGATTAATGCGATCTATTTTAACGGCGATTGGTCGGTGCCCTTCGATCCTGATGATACCTCCCCACAAATGTTCCATCATGCAGATGGCTCCGAGTCGGAAGTCGATATGATGCGTATTGAAAATCAGGAAAGCCATATTTACTATAACTCCGGTGAAGACTATCGTGCGGTTAATTTGTATTACGGCGATGCCGGCTTTGCGATGACACTGGTGCTGCCGGATGAAGACGTGGACGTTCAAGAGTGGGTGAAAAATCTGGACTGGGAACAATGGACCGATCTCACTACCGGCTTTCAGGAAGCGAATGTCAATTTACTTGAGATGCCAAAATTCGAAGTGTCCTACGAAGTGGAGCAATTCGGTGAAATTCTGGAAGATCTCGGTATGATTGATGCCTTTGATTATACCGTTTCTGATTTCAGTAAAATCAATCCTGACTATGAGGATCTGCACATCAGTGACACCCGGCACAAATCTTTTGTGAGTGTAAACGAGGAGGGCACCGAAGCTGCCGCGGCAACATCAGTTGAAGTGTCGTTTACAAGTGCCCCGCCTGAAGTCTCCATCAGTTTTGACCGCCCCTTCTTTTACATGATTCGCGAGGTCGAATCCAACACCCCGATGTTTATGGGCACGATGACTGATCCCTCAGCAGAATAGTTTTTCAAGAGAGCTACCCTGCTCAAAGCCGGATATGCCGAAGAATATCGGTTGTCCGGCTTTTTTATTGGAGCCATAAGAAAGCGCAGAAATTCTAATCCCGGTTATCCCGGAATTCAACCTCAAATTGCCCATTGGTGATATTCAGCGTATCAGGCAGCCGCCCGGAGTCGATGTTGTTTTCGTTGGCGAAGAGCGTCATCTCAAATTCTCCCGTAAGCCGTTTTTCCACCGTATCCACTTCCGTGATTTCCAGATATGCCGTCTGAGTGGTGTCCGTTTCATAGCTGGCAAGACCGTAATCATATTCCCATTCAGATAAACGTATTCGCTCATGTTCCTGAAATTCAGGGTTTTGAAAATCAATTTTATGAGAAGCCAAATCTGATATGGAGGAACCCTCAGGCATCACGGTAACAAAGCTGAGGAGTTCACGTACTGGACTTTGATAATACCTGGTACAACTGATCCTCATAGGATAGCCTTGAAATTCATGCCTGTCTGAAGCCTCTGCGATAGATGTACTGGAGTTCAAGAATTCGGTTTCGTCATCCGGATGAATCTCGCTCCATTGCTTGCCGTTGATTTCCATATCCAGGTCGCACGCTCTGTAACCATCCGGT
>SLJN01000026.1 GCA_007135115.1 Balneolales bacterium | reverse complement strand
TAGTTTTTACTTAATACTACACTATTAATATTTACTTGCATAATTTTCCCTTGGTCTTTTTTATAGTACAAATATAATGCCTAACTTTGTGCACATGAGGCTGTCCAAAAAGGATAATATTAGTAGACTGCAAGTCATATGGATTTGATGTGAGTTGTGAGTTAGCAACAGTAGCGTAAGTAATTGTATATTATTACATTACCGCCATTATGAAGCATCGATAAAACGTGCGATTCAAAACCTACCGACGATGCTACCACCTCGGTTGGACAAGCTTATCCCAGCCGACCATCAGGTCCGCTTTATTAATGAGGTTGTCGATCAGATGGACCTGGATCAGGTATACGCAACCTACCAGGGCGGCGGAACGACCAGCTACCACCCCGCGTATGCTGGTTAAGGTCTTGCTTTATGGCTACGTCCAGCGCATCTACTCGGCTCGGCAGCCGGCCAAACCCCGGATTTTCGCACCATCAATGAATTCCGCATATCCCGGCTGATAAACGGCGGTATGGGCAAAAACACCCAGCGATATAAATCCTCGGTAGGCTAGCAAATCAGTGATTTATTTGACCAGTTTCTACAAATTGCCAATGCCGAAGATATTCAGCTGGGCAGCTCGGATTTGGCGGAATTTGGGTGAGACCAGCTAATGGAGCAGTGCAGATGTGCGTCGAGCCGCCGATCGCATCAATGAAGCACTGGCCCCGGCAGCCGATGGCAAGGCGGAGTATTTGCAAGACGACGTGGATAGCCATGACAAAGGCGAGTCCGACAAGACCGGGCCGGCTAGCCCGTCGATGAGTAAGGCGAGCCGGCGAAGGTTGCAGCAGCTACTTTCCAAACTTACCGGTGATAAACTCCGGCGCTTGCAAGGTTACGAGCGCCAGGAACAACTTTTTGCCGGGCACAAAAGCTATAGCAAAACCGACCCGGATGCCACCACCTTTATGCGAGGCAAACACACCCCAATGAATAGCATTCAGCTGCGTGGCTATTACAACCTGCAGCTGGACACTCAGAATCAGTTTATTCTCGGTTATAGTCAGCATAGCTATGCCGGTATCAGGTCTGCCTACCGCAGAATCTTGACCAGTTGGACTTCCGTCCGCAGGCGCTCATCGGCGATGCCGGTTACGGCACGCTGGCCAACTATCAGCAGTTACACGATCGCCGTATTACCACTTATGTCAAATATCCCGGTTATGTCAGCAAGCCCTCGCCGTATGATCCGCGACACATGTACTATGATTTGACCGCCGATGCCTATATTTGCCCGCAAGGCCGCCGGCTGTATTATCAACGACCGGCTTCAGAGAATGCCCTACTCACAATTATTGGTTTACACTTGTTGAATCACAACAGCTATTATACTATTTTTATAGTAATTAGAATTGTAATTTTCTTCAGAATTATGGATATGGGAATAAATGATCTGGTTCTGGTGAGGTTTGCCCTAATGCAAACTATCGAACAGATCAATACTGCTCACTGAGATGGGCTTAGTGTGAGCAGTTAAGGAGTATTAGGAAAGTTTTGGCAAGCGTTCGATTATCTTCAAAATACTTTGCTAAATCAGGATTTTTAGCCGAAACCCTGGTCAGAGGAGTGTGAAAGCCGCAGCATGCGCCGGTTGGCAATTATTAATTTTTTAAATATCCGATAATCCGGGATATTGGTTAGAAAGACGGTTTTGCATAGTCTTCTTTAACATTGATGATGACCCTTCGAGAGGGCACTGATTCAATTCTGCCAAGTTCTTTTACCATTCTCGCGGCTACATCATTACCGAATATGTCAGGTTGTTTACCATTGGCAGAAAATGATTGAATCTGTTTACATAGGATATCCCCTGCAGGATTCAGCAGAAGGTTCCAGCCTGCCTCTACCGTTTCCACCCACTCGGTTTCTTTACGTAGCGTTATACAGGGAGTTCCAAGAACATAAGCTTCTTTCTGCATACCTCCGGAATCAGTAATTACTTTCAAAGCATTGCGCTGTAGACTGATTATATCAATGTATCCGACCGGATCGATGAATTGAATGTTTTCAACCGACTCCGGGAGAAATCTGCGTGTCCGGGGATGTACGGGGAATATGACCGGTTGGTCAAGATTTTCAAGTTGCGCAAGAATATACCTGAGTTGCTCTGCATTATCGACATTTGAAGGGCGATGCAGAGTCAACAAATAATAACTCTTCTCCTGCAAACCGTTCTTTTCAAGAATACGGGATTCATGTTCTGCTTTATCCGCTAAATACTGAACAGCATCTACCATAATATCTCCGGTAAAAATACTACACTGTTCTAATCCTTCATTACAAAGGTTATTCATACCGGTTCGCGTAGGAGCCATTAACAGGTCACAGGTATGATCGGCCACAACGCGATTGATCTCTTCGGGCATCAATCGATTAAAGCTCCGCAGACCTGCTTCTATATGAATACACGGAATGTGTAATTTCGACGCGGCCAATGCCCCAGCGAGTGTGGAATTGGTGTCACCAAATACTACTACTGCGTCCGGACTGAGATTTATGAATTGTTCTTCCAGTGCACTGAGCATCTTTCCGGTTTGAGCACCATGTCCCCCGGAGCCAATATGCAGGTTTATATCCGGTTCGGGAATATCTAACTGTTTGAAAAATAATTCAGACATATTCGTATCATAGTGCTGACCAGTATGAATAATGGTTTCCTCATGATATTTTCGAAGCTCTCTTGAAAATGGTGCGAGTTTAACAAATTGTGGTCGCGCGCCGACGATGGATATAACTCTCATAGCAATTCACTCTTTATGTTTTAATACTCATTGATGATACCGATCAAATATGGGACCAATCTCTCATGTTGACGGGCCTGAGAGTAGCTATCTGTTTTCCGCCTATGTTGATTATTTGGGATCAACTTCAAACTTTGGGTCGTCGTGTAACATGATTTAGTCTGTACCACCGGCAGTTATTCAGGACTACATGCTGCCCGTCCGTAGGGAAATACAAGTAGCAGATCGGATATCATGGGTTTAGGGAACCAAATCAATGACCGTAGCCACCTATTCAGTCAATGCCATCATCATCACGCTGGTTTAAACAATCAGCTTCACTTGCTTGAATTATTTTCATCAACAGGAAGCCTCGGATTCCGGCTAATAATGTAAGCCTTGGTCAATTACCCTGCCGATAATCCCACTTTAAAAATCTTAGTAACCCCTCAATAGTTCGTTAATCTCGAACCAATCAGGCTACATCCGGTAAATGTGGTTCCAAAAATGTGTAGTGATAATCCGGCTCTTTTTTCAAGATGTTTAAGCTGCCGGGATAATTCAGAATCAACCAGGTAAAAAAGGCGGTAACATCAATATTTTCACGTAACATAGATGCCCGTTGCTCCTGATGCTTTTCCTTAGAGGTTACATCACAAAGCATTTCTTCTGTTTTTGAAAATAGCTCATCAGGATTTTTCGGATGAACCCCTTTCGTTAATTGATATTTATTTTCGAGTTCTTCCAATACTCCGATCCTGCCTGTAAAACTTGAAAAACGAATCGAGGGAGTTCCGAGAACGGCCGACTCTACAGCCATACTTTGACTGTCTCCGACAAACATTTTGGCGAAATAGAGCAAATGATGTATATCCAAAGGATTTATCCTGAGTTTGTACTGCTCGAATTCTGCAGGAAGTTCACGCTCCGAGGTTATATATACCTCCCCTTTTGTAGATAAATACTCGATGAATTGCTTCGCCATTGTATTACCAAACCCCTCAATGCCATTATCGTGGTAAGCACTAAGTTTCGCCAGTCGTAGAATGAAAAAGGGACGATCCGGATTCAGATAGTTGTTAACTACATTACGATCCGGCCTGAATTGATTCGGGTGAAGATAAGCCAGCTTCTGATAGCCGGGATAAGACACCGTTTTATAATTCCATTTACCGTTGTCACAAGCCAGCGGTGATAAAATATGATCTGTAAAAGGATAGGTAATTCTTCCGAATTGTTTGACAATATGAAAATCATCTTCGGTAGCATTCATCGACGGTATCCCCAATATCTTACCGACATGAGCAATCTCAGCAGATACGCCGATCATCAAATCCGGTCTGTTGATTTTGCAATACCTGTACAATGCTCTTTCTTTCCGGATAACGCCATTGATGATGCCGAATTTGCCATCTTTTCGACCATTTGGCAATAGGTTGGTATAAGGCTCGCCGGCAGAGTCTAACAAATCAACAAGTATGTCTTTAGTTTTGATAACAATATCGACCGATACTCCTTGATCCCTCAAATTTTTAATGGTGTTCTTAAAAAGATGATAGTGTGCCGGATGCCCGAGAAAGAAAAGTGTTTTCATGATGATAGTTCGTTTAATTCAGGATTATGCAGGTGGCAGGGATTTTATTAAATCTCTCAACTGTTTATGTAGCCTGCATTATTCACTGCGTGGGAATCGCTACGCTCGGTGCACAAATTTTGTTTGTATGGTTCTATTGTCATGTCTTTCAATAGGGTTCTCCAAAAAATGCTATATTTTCATATTTAATCTTTGGACAGACGCTGCGAACTTTAGCTGTGGGCGGCGTTGTCCCGGAAATGGTTTGCTCAACGTATTCTGATACGTTTCCGCCACCATTCCCGGGACGCCTTGCCCACAGCTAAAGTTCTTGGTGAATAATGCAGGTTAGATTTTTAATCCGATTGAATTACTTGATTTCCACCCTGACCAAAAGCTTATCATAGATCAAGCTTTCAAATAGTATTCATATAAGCTGAAGGGTATCTGTTTGAAAGCTATCGGATAAACTTCTCTTTAACCAGGCAGAACTTTATCTCTTGTCTCTGATGCGTTCTGAAATCGAGTAAGTAGAGACTGACTGAAATGTCAATTTTGGAATAGGCACCTTTAAAAATCACTCTCATTTTATCCTTGAAGGATTAAAAAAACAAATTGCCTAACCTGCTTTATTCACTACAAACTTTTGAGGTTAACTGAGTCTTAGCATAGGTAAATGAAATTTTTGACCTTTCTTGAAGGTATCTCGGATCAATTACAAAAGCTGGGGAGTAACGTATTATTACATCTGTTTCCACCCCTGGATCCCGGTTCTCCTCCTTACATTCCCTCCACTACGGTCGGGTCAGGCTGCCGTCCGGGATGACCACAGGTGGGAAAATTTATAACTTTTATACCACTCCCCAAGTTTTGTAATTGACCCGATATCTCTCCGATATATAAAATTTTCAAACTGTTCATCTATTCTTTGTGAATAATGCAGCTTAAACATGTACAGGTTTTTTGTCAGTCATAAGTTCCGAAAGTGCCAACAACATATTTGCATCACTCCAACGAAAGTAAGGGATCTTGTTGGTAAAAAACGGGTATTTGAGGTAATAAAAGTGACCATGCTCTTTATCCTGCATGTTTTCTATCGTCCAATCGGCTATCCTGCGTGCAAACTCTGGATATTTCGGATCAAGCCAACCCGCTTTCGAAAATGTAATCATTCCCTGAGCCTGATTGTGAATGTTCACCGGCCATTTTTTGGGATATCGGTAAATACCTTGTCCGTTTTTGCAAAATTGTTTTCGGTAGTAAAAATCCAAACCTTTTTGATAGCTTTCAATGTATGGACTTTTGAATCCATATCTTTCCATAAACATAAGTAAATCATCCAGGATAAACCCTTGATGAAAATCTATCTGACGTTTTTCTTCATTACTTTCGATAAAGTACGTGTAACTCCAATGCCCGTCTTCTTTTTGTAGTTTTACTGCTGTATCAATAGCTTTGATGATCATATCTTCATAAGTATTGATATTTAGCAATTCTGAAACCTTCATTAAAAAAGCGGCAGCTTTTAGAGAGCCGTTAATGACAATTTTATCATCCTGGTCTGTGTATGCATATTTGAAAAAAGATAAGTCATCTTTTTCACAGTAGAACTTATGAGTGATCAACTCCGCAGATTCGGTAATATATTCCAATATTTCTTCTCGTCTCGTGTACTTATAATAATTCATCAAAAAAGAACCGATTACCTCACCACCTACGGAACTTGGTATGATTACATCTACATATTTTTTGCGCATTTGTATGGGAAATTCATGAGCATCCCAACTGTGATAACCATAAACCGGTTTTAGTGTTTGTCTCTTAAGTTTATTGAAAAGTTCATCCACAAACTCCATTTCTCGATCGCCAAGATTATTGCGGGTGAGCATAGCATTTGCTATAGTACTTAACCCCAGTAGCGATCTGGATTTTTGCACACCAAATATTCGCCGGCAATTAACCGGACTGAATTTATTGAAATAGACCAATCCCAATCTACTCCATTTTGTTTTCTTTAAAAATTCCACCTGTGTATTCAATCCGTCATAGGGGTCATGACTGTAAAAGTCATTCTCAAACATATACGCTAAAGAGTTGTTATAAGCAGATTCGATTTTATCTAACATAAGACTTTCATTATCTTAATTTTATTGAAGAAAGGAGGGTATTTATAAATCAGTTAACCGGAATTATCTCATTGAGTAACGTCTCCGTAATTATCTTATACAGACTTATAATTAATGCCTGTAAGAAAACTCATTGTGTCACTGTTATGTATCGGAATACTAAACTTCCACGTATTTAGTCTCCAAATCTGCCATAAGTACAGATAATGCTAATAACATATTTGCGTCATTCCATCGGAAATAGGGTATTTTATTAGTGAAAAACGGATATTTTAAATAATAAAAGTATCCGTATTTTTTATCCTGCATATG
>SLJN01000285.1 GCA_007135115.1 Balneolales bacterium | reverse complement strand
ATAAAGGCATCCGTTCATTATTGAGCGGATGCCTTTATTATTTTCAGAGTCTATGATTGAAGTGGTCAGGAATGATCTCTGGAAATCTCTTCAAGTGACCGACCCTTGGTTTCATTAACAAAAGCTTTCACAAAGAAGAACGCTACAAACCCAAATGCGGCGTATATGGCATAGGAAAACCCGAGTCCGATACCAGCCAGCAGAATAGGAAACGTCATTGTAATGGTAAAGTTCGAAAGCCAGTGGATCAATCCGGCAATTGCCAGGGCAGCTCCTCTGATTTTATTCGGAAATACTTCACCAAGCATTACCCACATAACTGGCCCCCATGTAAATGCGAAAAATGCCACAAAAGCATTTGCAAATATCAGAGAGAATATCGCTTGAGTGTGAGTTAAGTCCAGATCACCCTGAGCGTCAACACCAGCGCTGCCGAAAATTATCGCGAGCAAGCCGAGAGAAACAGCCGTTCCGAGTGAACCGATCAGTAATAACATCCGTCTGCCGAGTTTGTCGATCAGAGCAATGGCAACAAAAGTGAATAGCAGGTTTACCGTACCGCTCAAGATATTGGTCAAAAGAGCATCACCTTCTTCAAAACCGGCAGCCTGCCATAGAACAGCTCCGTAATAAAAAACGATATTGATACCGGTGAACTGCTGCAAAATGGCAATGGCAATTCCCACCCAAACAATCGGGTAAACTTTGTTTGTAGCCCTGTTGATGATATCCGTCAGCTTGGGCTTTCGATCTTTTTCGAGAGTAGACTGAATTTCTTCAACTTTCGCCGAAGCAGACTCCCAGGGAATCAGTTTTTGGAGTATGGATTTGGCCTCATCATTTCTACCTGCCGCAACAAGGTAACGAGGGGACTCCGGAATAAAGAATAAAAGAACAAAGAATAATGTCGCTGGAATAAGTTCCATCCAGAACATCCATCTCCAGGCATCAAAACCCAACCAATGTTCGACGGAAGCTCCTCCGGCATAGGTTGCAATAAAGTAGTTGCTTATAAAAGAAGACAGTAATCCAATTACAATCATTAACTGTTGGAGTGTGGCCAAGCGCCCACGAATATGAGCTGGTGCTACCTCACTTATGTAAGCAGGTGCCAGAATGCTTGCAGCACCAACGGCAAAACCACCAATTATTCGAAAGAAGACAAACATGGCTGAACTATCGGAAACGCCAGAACCCCAGGCACTAAAGATAAATGCAACAGCAGCAATAAACATGGCTGTACGTCTTCCGAACTTATCAGCGAGAGATCCTGCGAAAAATGCGCCAACCGCACAACCGAGTAGCATGGAGGCAACATTAAATCCGGTGCCTACTTCATCTGATCCGAATGCTTGCTGTAATGCTCCGACAGTACCGTTGATCACTCCGCTGTCATAACCAAAAAGGAAACCACCAAGTGCAGCTACAAAGGATATGAGAATTACACGGGCAGTTGAATTGTCAGTTGGGTTACCTGATTGTTGCATAAGTTGACAGAATTAATTGATAAAAAATGTTTTGAAGGGTTCGGAAAAACTGAGCACATTGGACATGACATTCAGCCTTAAACCATTCAAGATCGATAGAACTATGTTAGAGTATAGTTAAAGAACAGTAGAATATTCAACTGAGAAGATTGTACTCCGGCTATATAAAGAGATCTTTCAAGTAGATTCCAATTTGAACAGCGTAGGGGACTGTAGACCATTATTATCTGGCAGTACTCAGTATTACAATTACTTTAAAATGTTTGGTGAAAAATTGATAGTCAATGCTGCGTTAGGGCTTTTCATGGAATTTAAAGCGATTAAAAAGTGCCCAAAAGTACATAAGCTGAAGATTAGCATCATTAAAGAGCCTTTTTAATTAATGACTCATAAGTGGTGCTATCCTTAGATCACCTAACAGTATGACCGGCTTGGTGTTTATGAATATCCTCTCGAATCTGGGTAACACTTTTTGTGTGGCTTTCTGAATCTTATGATCAATGTGCACTATATACCTAAATATTCTTTCCCGGTTTACTCTGTCTTTAAATGCCCCAATTCAAAATATGTTGAAAGTTGACCCCTATCCATACGATACGATTGTTCTTAAGGAGATTCCGATAAGCAGAATGTGTGCTTGTAAATTAATTTAATCTGTTTCAGATTATGAAAATGGCTGCGAATTTCCCGTCAACCTCCCCGTCATCTCTACCAAAGCTCAGGTATTTATGATCAATGATGATTCGAAGATATTAAAACTTATTGCGTTCACCTAACTGAGAGACAAGCTACTTGCAACTTGTTGTTGAGATTTTTTACAATCAATTTAAGTAAATAATAAAATGTAAAAGACAATACTGGTTGCGTTTCTGCTAAATGTTTGTCTGAACAATTCAAAAAAAGATATAAAGAGTGATAAAACGACGGTAAGAGTATGGGAGGCTGTAATGTACATATTTATAGAAAGTGCAGTAAATTCATCCCAAAAACTCAAATCAACACTCGCTTTGGTGCAAAAAATGCAAATTATAAAATTATTGCATTTGTGCTTTAAGCCTATAAAGCACATTAAGTAGATGATTAAAAAGCCTTTGGATAATTTTTTTGACTTATAAACTCATGATCATTATGTTAATGGAGGCGGTTGCAGAGTGCAAGAAAATGCAAATTTGTATTTAACTTTTGTATTTAACTAGTGCAACTGAATTAAAGCATATTGATATACTCTAAATAAAAAACTAGAAAGGCACTCGTTCTCATCATTATAATATTATCACGTATAAATTACTCTTTCAATACGTGATTCTGATAGTGTAAAACCTGTTGGTCACATAGGTACATCTGATGTATTAAGGACTGCACATCAAATTTTTATATCTCTACCGTCCTCAATAATTCATACTGCAGATATTTGGCCAGCTTGAATCTAAAAGCAATTATAAATGTAAAAGCTGCTATGAAACCCATTATTTTTAGAACGATACGAATATTAATCTTCCTGGTGGTTTCAGGTTGGTTCATAAATGCAACAACGGTATTCGGTCAGGAACATCAGGTACGCGGCATTGTAACTGATGCTGAATCTGATGAACCACTTATCGGTGTAAATATTCAGGTTAAGGATACCGATATTGGCACATCGACCGAACAAACAGGTGAATTTACTATTACAGCAAATTCACCCGATGATATTCTGGTTTTTTCTTATTTGGGATATCAAACTAAAGAAGTTCCCATTGACGGAAGGGAAGAGCTGGAAGTTGAGTTAACTTCTGAAGGGCTCGTTGGAGAAGAAGTTGTTATGGTTGGATATGGTGTTCAGCGCCAGCGTGACGTTACGGGTGCTGTATCTTCAGTAGACGCCTCCAGAGTTCGCAATATGCCAACGATGTCGGCTGATCAAGTACTGCAAGGAGCCGCTCCCGGCATGCAAGTTAGGCCTTCTTCAGGAGCTCCTGGTGCCTCTTCAGTTATTCGTATTCGAGGTGTAGGTACACTTAATGATTCATCACCTCTTTTTGTGGTTGATGGTATGACCGTTGATAATATTGATTTTCTTAATCCTCAGGATATCGAAGATATTGATGTTCTGAAAGATGCATCGGCTACAGCTATTTATGGTGCCCGAGGCGCTAATGGAGTAGTAATGATCAGCACTCGTCGGTCACAAATTGATCGTCCGACAGAGATTGATGTTAACGTATATCGAGGGTGGCAGCAATTAGCCCGGCAGGTACCTTTAACTAATGCTCAGGAATATGCCACCCTATCCAATGAATTAGCTGAAAATGAAGGACGTTCACCCGTTTTCGACGATCCTGATGAGTTTGGTGATGGCACCGACTGGCAGGATGTTGCCTACCGAACCGCACCGGTTCAAAGTTATCAGGTAGCAGCTTCCGGAGGTACAACCAATACCGCTTTTAGGGTAAGTGGTAATTATACTCGTCAGGATGGAATTGTCAGAGATAATCACCTGGAGAGAATAAATCTGCGTATAAATAATGATTATTACTTGTCAGAATCATTGCGACTCGGTCATAACATAGGATTTGTGCATCAGTTTGAGGATCCAAATGCAGGGGTTACCGGTGATGCTTATCGTGCAGACCCAACCGTATCGCCTTTTGATGAAGATGGCAACTTTAGCTCTGCTACTGCCAGAGCTCCAATAGGCAATATTGAAGCCAGTTTTAATTATCACAATAGCGAACAATCGCAGCAAAGGGTATTTGGTAATGCCTATTTGGACTATACTTTTCTCGACAATTTCGAGGTTCGTACCGATTTTGGTATAGATGCTACTCGATCAGAAGGAAAATCATTTTCTCCCGAGTACTTTGTTGATACGATTCAACAAAGCGAAGAAACCAGTCTGAGTGTCAATACAGGTTTTAATTATAATATACTGTGGGAGAATACACTACGGTATCAAAATCAGTTTGAAGGACACCGGTTTGATGCCCTGTTAGGTTATACCATTGAAGAGTATAAGTCCGAAAGTTTTGGAGGCTCACGAATTGGCATGATTGGTGACATCCGGGAGTTGTGGTACCTCGATGCCGGAGAGTCAGAAGGTCAGCAGGTTAATAACAGTGCTTTTGACTGGGGGATGGAATCTTACATCGGGCGTGTAAATTATTCATATCTCGATCGCTATCAGATTACCGCTACCATGCGCCGTGATGGCTCCTCTCGTTTTGGTGCAGATAACCGTTATGGCTGGTTTCCATCATTTGCTCTTGGTTGGGTAGCTTCCGATGAAGCTTTTATAGATAATCTAAATATATTCGATCATCTCAGATTTCGTGGAAGCTGGGGGGTAACAGGTAATGATAAGATCGACCCATATCCTGGAAGGCCAACTGTAACCGGTAACTTGAATGCCGTATTTGGTGAGGATGAAGACATATTCTTTGGATCAACCATTACAACACTGGCTAATCCACAAGTTAGGTGGGAGGAAACCACTCAGTTAAATGCCGGAGTGGAATTCACTGTACTTGGTGAACGTCTGACGGCCATGGTTGAATATTATGATAGAGTTACCGATGGAATCCTGGTACAAGTTCCTATCCCAAATTATGTCGGTGCTTCTGAACCTTTTGTTAATGCTGCCGAAGTTAAAAACTATGGTTTAGATTTTAGTTTGTCTTGGCAGGAAGCTGGAGATGCTGGCTTTTTCTATAGTGTCGAACTTATGGGCTCGACAGTCAATAATGAAGTTCTTTCACTTGGAGAAGGACAGGAAGATATTTTTGGCGGTGATGTTGGGGTTGGTGGAATGCTTGCAACTCGCACGGAGGTTGGAAAACCTATTGGTTATTTCTACGGGTATGAAGTTGAAGGCATTTTCCAGAATGAAGAAGATCTGGATAACTATCCCACAAGGGGTGGAGAAGAACCCGGGGATCTTCGTTTCCGTGATATAACCGGTGACGGTGAAATCACAAGTGATGACCGGACTAAAATCGGATCTGCTATTCCCGATCTTACTTTCGGAGCTAATTTCACGGTAGGTTATCTCGGCTTTGACCTTAGTGCAAATTTATCAGGCCAATACGGAAATGAAATCTATAATGCCAAGCAACAGGCACGTTTTGGAACGCCTAACTGGGAAAGATCAGCACTTGATCGATGGACTGGTGAGAATACAAGCGATACACACCCGCGACTCACAGACGGTGGCCATAACTATGAAGTATCCGATCGGTTTATTGAGGATGGTTCCTATCTCAAACTTCAACACCTTGAGTTCGGCTATACCTTTGATGGTGGGTTTACTGACAGGCTCAACCTAAGTGAGTTACGCATTTATACAAGCGCGAGTAACCTGCTTACCTTCACAAACTATAGTGGTTATTCACCAGAGATAGCAAGTGGGTCGGTTATTGCCGATGGTATCGATACGGCACCATATCCGGTTTCACGGACTTTCACCATGGGCATTAGTACAACTTTTTGATCAGCATTTCAATTTGCCCCAATCGACATTTTTAAAATTCGTAATGTTATGAATACGCATACATTATTTTCCCAAAAAGGTAAAATTCGCTCGCTTCTCATTGCGATGCCTATTGCCTTATTGATCGCTGTCGGTTGTGACAGCGTTGTTGAAAAAACCCCTCGTGGAGAATTAACTTCAGACAGTTTTTTTCTGAATAGCGACCATGCCGAACAGGCAACCAATGCTACCTATGCTAAAATGCGGGACTGGAACATTCATGTGTTTGCCTTTTTAGGGCTAACAGATATGATGTCGGATGACGCTACTAAGGGTAGTACGCCTACCGATGCCGCTCAACTTCTGGAGTTTGAAAATTTTACTTATGATCCCAGTCATGGCGAACTCTCTGCATGGTGGGAAGGTAACTACCAGGGTATTTACAGAGCCAATCTGGCCATTGAAAATATCCCGGATATCGAGGATATGGATGAGGAGCTGCAAAACCGATTAATTGGTGAAAACCGATTTCTCCGTGCATACTTCTATATGAATTTAGTCCGCGGATTTGGTGGTGTACCCTTAATAACAGAACCATTAACTCCGGATGAGTTTGAGCAGGAACGAGCTGACAGAGATGAAATCTATGATCTAATCATTGAAGACCTTGAATTTGCAGCCGAATATCTGCCTTATGCATCACAATACTCTTCAAGTGAAATTGGGCGAGCCACAAGAGGTGCTGCTCATGGGATGCTGGCAAGAACCTATCTGTATTTATCGGAATATGACGAAGCATTGAATTATGCCGCCGAAGTTATGGATTCCGGTGAATATGAGCTTCTCGATGATTTTGGGATGATTT
>SLJN01000266.1 GCA_007135115.1 Balneolales bacterium | reverse complement strand
TTCGTGCGGCACTATTGGGAAAATGACTGATTTATTACCTCGGCTATGTTGTTGAATTATCATCACATAAAATCCGTGTGCATCCGTGTAAATCCGCGGCAAATAAAATCTGTCAATGGAAACCAATCCCGAACCTGAGTCACCCCTCTCTTGATGCCCAAGAGAGGGGCCGGGGGTGAGTTTAGTCCCGACTACCATTTCAATCACTCATGCAACTCTTCCCACCATTCGGGTTGATCTTTTAAATTGCGATCAAACCAGGCGAGGATGGTGTCGGTCCAATCCTGGTATTTGGTGTAGTCGAGCACGTGGTGGTCTGTTTCGTCAATCTCGACGTAGGCCACATCGCGATCGAGCAGTTTGAGTGCCGTAAACATTTGAATGCTTTCTCCCGGCGGTACATTGGTATCGACGTTGCCGTGAAGAAGTAGCAAGGGCGTGTCAATTTCATCCGCATTAAAAATCGGGGATTGCTCCACGTAAATTTCGGGACTGTCCCAGGGAAACGAATCGGCTGTCGCAATGCCGCTGTACTGAAATCCCCAGAAACCTTCTCCCCAATAACTGGTGATGTTGCTAATGCCGGCATGGGAAATCGCCGCGGAGAAAATATCGGTGCGGGTTTGCAGGAGCATGGTCATAAAACCGCCGTAGGAGGCTCCGATAGCGCCCACGTTATCGGCATCCGCATATTCGTGAGCGTCGAGGAACTGAGTAACCCCGTCGATGATTTCATCCGCCACGCGCTTACCCCAATCGTTGACGTGGCGTGCGCTGAATTCCTGACCGTATCCAATTGCACCGCTGGGCTGCAGGACATAAACCAGATATCCCTGCGCGGCATAATATTCTTTTGGATAGCGTCCGCCGAAAGCGCGGTTAACCGGTGTCGTGCCGCCATAATAGTACACGATTACCGGATAGGATTCATTTTCATCAAAATCGGGTGGGTAGTACACGTGGCCGTCGATCTCTTCATCATCTTCCGTCTCAAAGAGCCAATCGCTGTCTTCGCCGAAGGTGACGTGTTCAAACTCTCGTTCGGCGGGATCATTCAATAATTCACGCTCTCCGCTCACCTGATTGAAGGTGTGTACTTTGGGAGGATCGGAAATGCCGGATCCCGTAAAAATCATGCGATCGGTATCTTTGGCAACGGCGAACTGACCTGTGATATCAACTCCGGTATCAATTTGGCTGTAGCGTCGGCTGCTGATATCATATCGGTACACGTTGCGGTAGGATTGGTCGGTGGTAACCACGTAAATGGAAGAGCCGTCCCCATTCCATTCAGCCTGATCGATGCTGGGATCAAAATTGCGGGAGAGCGGGTCAACCCGGTTTTCTTCAGGATTATACAGGTAGAGCTGGTTATCGTAATCGTTGGCCGTCATATCGTCGGGAACATTTTTTCCGGCATCATCAAACATGGAAGGACCGCCGGTTAATAATATCTTTTCACCGTCGGGCGACCAGCTTGCACTTCCGCCAAACCGAACGGTAAAAAGTGAATCGGTTTCCATGGTGGTGAGATCCAGCGTTTTGTATTCGTTTTTGCTGTAAGGACGCTCGCTGTAGTCAATATGGGAGCGGGTGAAAAGCAGTTCGGTTCCGTCGGGATGAATGGAATTCAGCGGAGTGCTGAGTTTGCCGGCAGTAAGACGTCTTTGGTTACCACCTTGTGCATCAGCCAAATACAAAAAAGAGCGGGATCGAAAACCGGGGCGTCGATCCTCGAGATATTCTAAATTGCGAACATCGCTATCATCCGGATGCGGCTGTTCAGACACCGAATAGATTACATAATCGTCATCCGGCGCCCAGGTATAACTGCCGAATTGCTCGATATCTTTCAGGACTCTGATTTGGGAGCCGTCCTCAGGATCAACCAGCCAGAGATCAGCTTTGCCGGTTTCCTTGTAATCCACATAACTGAATTTCGTGCTCTCATTAAGCCATTGCACATTGCCGATATCCATGGAGCCTTTGAAATCCTGCACCCGCTCGCCTTCAAAGGTTTGCAGCTCAATCCAGCTCTCGGTTTCACCGTCCGGAGGTTGAGCGCTGCTGTAAACGGTGGTTACGTACTCCCCATCAGCAGAAATAGCGACGGAGCCGGGCGTGGGGGAATCCACAAAGTGACGCATAGCCACGCCGTGTTGCGGCTCGAGGCTGGTAGCAAGGTCATCAATGTGCGTCGACTCCAGAGTAGTGATGATATCCCAGGGTGCATCCTCGTGAGCCGGATCATAAACCGATTTGACCGTGATTAAATGTTTGCCTCGGTGCAGTTGCAGCTGTTCGGTATGTGAGCCGGGTTCTGCGTCATCACCGCCGGGTTCACTGCTCTGTTTGCTGCCCAGCTGCTGACCGTTTTTATAAACCGTCAGCGGTTGATGCGTTTCGAAATTCAATGTCACGGGCATCCAGCGATCGGCTTCCACGTAAAAACTGAGCCAGACGAAATTGGGATCTTCCTCAGCATCCGGACTGAGACCGGCGCCATCAGACACTTCCCAGCTCAAATGCTCATCCGAATCCCATCTGACTTCATCGCCCTCCTCTGGCCACCAGGATTCCGGGTCCAGCGGATCATGATTCAGCATATCTGAAATCGTGAAAGTTTCGCCTCTCACATTTTCAACATCATGCCAGACCGGATAGGGCACACTTTTAGGCCCGATCTTCAGAAATTCATCAACCTCAACGGGTTCGGGCTCATCTTCAACGGTGTGATATCCAAAAGCAGGTTGTGAGAACAAGAAAACAATCAGCAGTAAAACAAATGGTTTCATAAGCGGATGACAGATTATTGAATTGATGGTGAAATGGCTATCAGGCGACGCGGTAGATCAGGTAGGATAATACAGTGATGATCACCAGTGCATAAAGTACCGTTCGCATAAAACCTTTGGACCGGAAGAATTTCATACTCATGATGATGATAAAATTGGGGTAAATGATTAAGAGTTGGCTTCAATCAGGAAGTCCTGTTCAAAGTTTGAAGTTAAGAATATATCAAATTGAAGTGATTTTTGAACAACCTGATGCCTGCCACTCTACAGTGCATTCATTGAGAACAGTTCCTGATATTTTTGTAATATCAGGACACTATTTTGATCCAATCGATGGTAAAATTGAATTTCATGAATCAGTACAATCCCGTTTATATAGTTAGTCTGGCAGCATTGCTGCTGTTTTTTACCCTTCAGCTTTCATCTTGCGGCACATCTGAAGAACCTGCGATGGTCGATACCGGCCGGCCGGATACCACATCCATTACCATCATGAGTACTACCGATTTGCACGGGTACGTCCGAGCATGGGATTACTACCGGGATGAAGGCGGGTTGGATCACGGAATGGCGCGGGTTGCCACCCTGGTCGACTCCGTCAGGCGCCAGGAACCCAATGCACTTTTGCTGGATGCCGGGGACTGGCTTCAGGGAAATTCCTTTGCTGAATATTTTGCACGGGTAGATGAGGATCAGTCTCATTATGACTTGCTGAGAGCTGCCGACTATATGGAGTACGACGCTTTTGTGTTGGGCAATCACGAGTTCGACTACGGTCTTGATTATCTGAACCGGCAAATCGAGATGACTTCAACGCCCATCATTGGGGCAAACATGTTCTATCACGACTCAGATGAGCCGGCCTATAAACCTTATGTCATTCGGGAGGTGAATGGCTTAGAAGTGGGGATTTTGGGTTTAAATACACCCGGTACGGCCGTTTGGAACCGGTCACGGGTGGAAGGAGAAATTGATTTCCATGATGGTACGGAAGTCGCCTCCCGGTTTGTCCGCAAACTCAGAGAAGACGAGGGAGTTGATGTGGTTATCGTATTAGCACACTCTGCATTTGATGGCGATGATTCCTACACCGAAGAGGGCGTACCGGAGGAAAATTTCGGGCAGAGTATTGTTGAGGAAGTTCCGGGTGTTGATGCACTTGTGCTCGGTCACCGTCACCGGACGTTTGAATCTATAGAACAGGGGAAAGAAGGAGGATTTGTCCCGGTGATAGAATCTGGTAGATGGGGTTCGCACCTCGGGATCATCGAACTTGAAGTCGTGCAACCCGGCGGGGAGATGTCACCGATGGTTATAAGTGCGGACACTCGAATGCACAGTACTGCTCATGCCCGAGAGCATCTGGAAATCAGAGATTTAGTGGAGGATAAGCACGAAGCTGTCCGCGAATATGTCAATCAAACTGTAGCCACGACTCCGGATGAATGGAGCACAGAGGAGTCCAGAAAGAAGCCTACGCCTGCTATTGAATTAATTCACCGCGTTCAGTTGGAGAAAACCGGGGCGCAACTTTCAGCCGCTGCCGCTTTTAACACCAATGTGAGTTTTGGCGCCGGTGATATCCGCCTGGGTGATATAGCTATGCTCTATCCTTTTGAAAACACGCTATACAAAATGGAGCTTACCGGAAAGCAAATCCGCGAGTTTCTGGAATACAGCTCCCGTTTCTATCTACAGCCTGATTATTCCGGCGATCTGAACATCAACGAGGATGTGCCGGGATTCAATTACGATATGCTTTCCGGGCTGGATTATGAACTCGATTTGAATGAAGAACCCGGCAATCGGCTCACAAAGCTCGAATATGACGGTGAACCGGTCGGTGATGAAGATACGTTCACCGTTGCCATTAATTCTTACCGCGCAGTAGGCGGAGGAGGATTTGAAATGCTCGCAGACGCTGAGGTACTTGAAGTTATCGATGAATCCGTTCGCGACCTCATTATAAACTATCTACAGGAAAAAGAAGAAATTACCAAAGATGAACTTGCAGCGGATAACTGGCGTTTAGTCTACTGACCCTTTAAACATGATTGTTTTCAAATTATCCGTAAACCCTTAAAGGACTGGTAGAAGTGATCATCCCGGATCACAGATGATAAAGAAGCCCAATCGAAGTAAAATTTTTTGGGGACTTACAGGTTACCTTAAACAGTTTGATGGTCGAATCAATATTTCGAGGGCTTTCGCTCTGAAGCATAAAAATCTGTTTTTTAATTGCTTTAGGAACTTGCCTTAACAGATTTGACGGTTGTATAACAGTATATAATCTCCTATGTTTGGAGGTTGACTGCTTGCAACAGATCAGAGCCCTGCGTACCCGGATTTATAATGGGATACTTATTAGATACGCACCGGGGAAGCGCTCGAGATGAGCCTTCGAACTCAAAAAAATTAATCAAAAACAAAACGTATGAGTGATAACAACAAAGAAGTTCAAAAATTTGGAAAAAAACCAACTGCTGTTCGGAAGACGGATCATTATCAGGAAGAATATGTTACTCATTTCGCCGAAAAGTGGGATGAACTGATTAACTGGGATGCCCGTGAAGAAACTATTGGGGATTTCTTTATAGAAGAATTAAGAAAAAGAGGGGTTAAGCGGGTCCTTGATGTTGCCACCGGTACCGGATTCGATTCGGTTCGTTTGATTAAAGCAGGTTTTGACGTCGTTAGTGCAGATGGTAGCCCCGAAATGCTTGCACGTGCATTCAAAAATGCAAGAGAACATGATATTCTGCTCAGAACCGTACAGGCCGACTGGCGCTATCTGACCCGCAGCATTCATGAAAAGTTTGATGCGGTTATTTGTATCGGAAACTCTTTTACGCACCTGTTTTCCGAGCACGATCGCAGAAAAACCCTGGCGGAATTCTACTCCGTACTCAAACACGACGGTATCCTGATTCTTGATCACCGTAATTACGATGGCATCCTTGATGAAGGATTCTCCTCTAAGCACTCCTTCTACTATGCCGGAAAAAACGTTAAGGCTGAGCCTGAGCATATCGACTCTGGACTGGCACGTTTCCGGTATGAATTTCCCGATAATTCGGTATATCACCTCAATATGTTCCCGCTGCGTAAAAAATACGTTCGCAGTCTGATGACACAGGTTGGTTTCCAGCGGATACATTCCTTCGCCGATTTTAAAGAAGCTTACAAGGAAGAAAATCCTGACTTTTTCATTCATGTAGCTGAAAAAGCTTACATGTCTCCGGAAGACAAGAAAAAGTACGACAGCAAAGAAGGCGATACCGACACGGTTGAAGTAGCTCGCGAATACTATAACAGTGATGCTGCTGATCGTTTTTATGCAACCATCTGGGGTGGTAAAGACATCCACGTAGGTAGTTATGAGTATGAAGGTGAGCCTATTTTCGATGCCAGTCAGCGAACCAATGAAAAACTGGTTTCTAAAGCTCCCAAGCTGACTGAAGATACCAAAGTAATTGACCTTGGCGCTGCCTATGGCGGATTCGCACGCTATCTGGCTGAAACTTATGGCTGCCACGTAACCTGCCTGAACATCAGCGAAATCCAGAATTCGCGCAATCGCAAAATGACCGAAGAAGCCGGACTGGATTATCTTCTCGATGTCGTTGATGGAAGCTTCGAAGATGTTCCTTATTCTGATGAAAGCTACGATGTAGCATTCTCTCAGGACTCGATCCTGCATGCCGGTGATCGGGGAAAGGTATTCTCAGAAGTAAGCCGCATTCTCAAAACCGGTGGATACTTCATCTTCACTGATCCGATGCAGAAGCACGATGCTCCTAAACAAGAGCTGCAGCCGGTACTTGACCGCATCCACCTGGATTCGATGGGATCGGTTGAGAAGTACAAAGAACTGGCTGAAAAAGTGGGAATGGAAGTTGTCGAGATCGAAGAGCATCCCGAACAGCTTGTCAACCACTACAGCAGCGTACTTCGCGAGATCGAAAACCGATATGATGAACTTGTCGGAGTCAGCGACAAGGATTATATCGATCGCATGCGCG
>SLJN01000335.1 GCA_007135115.1 Balneolales bacterium | reverse complement strand
GCCGGACTGGAAACCCATTCAATTTTTGATCTTGTTGTTGCCGACGGTGTACTTACTGCCGCAACTGAAGAACAAGTATATCAGATTCCGATTTGCGAGACCCAAAGTGATGATATTAGTTGGAATAATCTGGAATTAAACATTGAACACGATTTCAGAAGAATTAATAGCATCGTGAAAGAAAACCCGCATAATATCATGGCGGCCTTACCTTGGGTAATACAGAAGAAGTCGAAGAAGAAACTCCATCACTTTACATAACCGATGATGGAGGTAGCAGCTGGAATCCTGTTCATCCTGAGATCGAATCAGCAGTAGATTTTGCACGGCCATCTATAAGCATCATTGAACCTGCTGATCCTGAAAATCCAAGTTTAGGAAGCATGATCGGCAGTCATGGCGGCATTATCAAATCAACGGATAAAGGCCAAAACTGGGAGATACTGTACGAAGATTATGCTCTGTTTATCCATGTCAGTCCGCATCACCCGGAACATATATGGTTCGGCGCCCATTTTGAAATATTTGCCCCCTCGTTATCCAAATCAGAAGACGGCGGAACAAGCTGGACTCCGCTTCACCACGAAATTCAGGATGCCGTGTCAGGCGACGCTACCACCCAGGCAGCCTTGTTGCACCCGGAAGACCCGCAGATTGCTCTCGTGGGGCTTACCTCTTCGGGTACAAGCAACAACAAAGCGGTATTGAGCAAAGACGGCGGGGAGACCTTTGAAACGGTGCTTGAGGAAACCGGAATCCAGGCCATGGCTCACGGGATCGAATACGACGAACGTGTTTACGCCTCGGGCCGGCATATTACCGGCAAGCCGTTTGTATCTATCTCCCCAGATTTCGGCGAAAGCTGGGAAACCTTCGTCTTTGAAGAGTTCGAAACTGAGCCCGAAGACCCGGTTCTCGTGCGGGATATGGCCGTGGTCAACTACGACGGTCGAAAGTCGGTATTTTTAGCCACTGATCAGGGGGTGTTACGAGGAGATGTGCATTGAGCAAAAAATAAGAAGTGTAGCTACAATGGTTATTTAGCTGTATTACATCCTTGGGTCAGTTGGAGAGTTTTCATGTCCCGGGCTACAGTATATGCTTCCTCGGCACTTTTTCCGCTATCCGCGTTAACAGCTCGTAAGTAATGGTATCAGATGCTTCGGCAAGTTTTCGGGCATCATCGCCTTTCGGTCCCATAACGGTAACCTCGGTTCCCGGTTCTATCTGATGATCGGAGAATAGCATGGTGTAGTCCATGGAAATAACCCCGCGGACAGGTACTTTTTGGCCTTCTAATAAATAGCTGATTTTGCCGGTGAGGTTTCTGGGCAGCCCGTCCGCATAGCCAACCGGCACGGTAACCAGCCATCCGTCGCGGTCGGCTTTCCATCGGGCACCGTAGCTGATGCTTTCTCCTTTTTTCAAGGGCTTGGACTGAACAACCCGCGATTTCCAGGTCAGTGCCGGCTGTAGCTCTTTTCTCGGCTGAGGTCCCGGATCATACCCGTAGATACCAATACCGTGCCGCACCATGGTACAATCGGGAGAGTAGTGATACAAAATGCCCCCGGTATTGTGGATATGGCGTTCGTAGTGCTCCGGAAATTCTGCTGCAAGTGACCGAAACCGCTCAAGCTGTCGTGCTGAAAGCTCTGATTCCGGATCATCAGCACAAGGGAAGTGGCTCATAACTCCCACCACATTTACCCGGCTCTGATTTATTACTTCAAGCACTTCCGAGAGTTGGTCCGGGCGCAGACCTAATCTGCCCATTCCGGTGTCGAAATGAACGTGGGCTTCTACGCCATCCGGGAGAATTTCAAACTGGCTGAGATGACTAACCGAAGCCGTGAGATCGTAAGATTGATAAACCGGTGCGGTTTCAGGCGTCGGGACGCCAAAAACCATGATGGGCAAAGTGACCCCGGCCTCGCGAAGTTCGATGGCTTCATCAACATTGGCCACACCGAACCGGCTGACCTGGTTTTGAAGTGCTTTCGCTACTTGAACAGCACCATGACCGTAAGCATCCCCTTTGATTACGGCCATTTGCCGGGTTCCGGGTTTAGTTAGGCTACCAAGCCATGCAACATTATCTTTAATCGCCTGCAGATCTATTTCAACAAAAGAGTGCCTCGTGCCGGGCACGGTAATCGCATTTTCCATGTCCTGTTTATTTGCCTGATTTCAGGATTTGCGTTCCAACAGCCAGAACCGCATTTCATTGGCATCACACATCCCTAAAAAAACTTCGCTTTGAAATACCGGAATATACTCGGCATTAAACTGAAGACCCGGATGATAGGTACTGTAGTTGTTGATTTCAATATAATCCCCTAATTGAGCTTCTTTAACGTAGGGCTGATAATCGGAAACAAGCTCCGGGGCAACCATTTCTTCTCCATATATCACCCCATTCATGGTTCGTCCCTCGATATTCGGGATGATGCATTTTTCGATATAGTTTTTCCCGACCGCCTGCACTTCCTCAATGATATCGGAAGGGGTGTGTTCGCCCTCAATTTTGAAAATCAGATCGGAAAAGCGGGGTTTGTTGATCAGCTCGTTTTTACCGGACATCGCAGTATAGCCAAGGTAAACGGCCAGAAAGCCGATCCACATGGTGTGGTTCAGACTAACTAAAAATACCGAAACGCCGGTGACCAAAAACAAAATCGCTATAAAAACCGAGCTGGACTGGAAGGTAAGCACCGAAGCATAATGAAACCGTTTTTGATACGACCAGATGATCGCCCTCAACGAGCGCCCGCCATCCAGCGGGAAAATGGGTAACAGATTGAACAAGCCGAGCAGCAAGTTCATCACGAAAGCAAACTGCGCAAGAAGGTGGATGTGATCATGATAAGGCTGAATCTGGATCATCACCAGATAACTCAATCCGGCCAGAAAAAACGAGGCTGCCGGACCGGCAAGGGCAATAATTAGCTCTTCTTTGGGCCGGATCGGGCGTTGTTTGAGCTCGGCCATCCCACCGAACAGGTACAGGTGGATGCGCACGAGTTCCAGGTTCATCTTACGGGCAGCTATGGCGTGTCCGATTTCATGAATCAGGATGGAAATGGATAAAATCACGGCGGATACTCCGCCCATGATCCAGTATACCGTGTTATCGGGACTGTACAGCAGTTGAGGGTAGTAGCGTTCACTCAAAAGCCAGGCGAGTAGCAACAGCACGACTGGCAGGAACGGATCAATGGTCAGCCGAAATCCTGCTATCCGTAGCGTTCTATTTTTGGAGTTAAATATGGACATCTTTTTTGCTGTACTCGATGACGCATGTATAACGAAGTATTACGCCAAAGCTTACGAGTAGTTACATCACACCTTAACGGATTTATCAGCCACCCGTTCGAGCTCTTCTTTGAGAAACTTACCGGTATAGCTTTTTTTGAAGTCGGCCACTTGTTCGGGCGTACCTTCGGCGACGATATGGCCGCCCTGTTTGCCTCCTTCCGGACCGAGATCAACCACCCAGTCCGCGGCTTTGATTAAATCCATATTGTGCTCGATCACAATGACGGTATTGCCTTTATTCACCAACATTTGGATGACCTGAACCAGCATGTGAACATCTTCAAAATGCAGGCCGGTGGTCGGTTCATCCATAACGTAGAGGGTGTCGCCGGTACCGATTTTGGAAAGCTCCCTGGCGAGTTTCACCCGCTGGGCCTCTCCGCCTGAAAGCGACGTACTCGGCTGACCGATACTCAGATACCCAAGCCCGACATCATCCAGCGTTTTAAGGATGCGCTTGATGGAGGGGACCGGATCAAAAAACTCAACGGCTTCGGAAATTTTCATCTCCAACACTTCCGAAATATTCTTTCCGCGATAGCGAATATCCAGGGTCTCGCGATTGTAGCGTTTGCCCCGGCAGGTTTCGCAGTTTACATAGACATCCGGCAGGAAATTCATCTCAATTTTCTTGACCCCGTCGCCGCTGCAATCTTCGCACCGCCCGCCTTTCACATTGAAGGAAAACCGTCCGGCTCCGTAACCGCGGATTTTGGCTTCGGGAAGCTCGGCAAAAAGCCGGCGGATGTGGTCAAAAACTTTGGTGTACGTGCCGGGGTTAGATCTCGGCGTTCGGCCAATCGGACTTTGATCAATCGAAATAATTTTATCGAGATGCTCGAGGCCGCTGATTTCATCAAAAGGCAGTGCCGCTTCTTTCGATTTATGAAAATGGCTTCGCAGGTAAGGCACCAGGGTCTGGTTGATCAGTGAGCTTTTTCCGCTACCGCTGACTCCCGTGACACAGGTAAACGTGCCGAGCGGCAGCTTGAAATCCACTTCCTTCAGATTATGGCCGCGAGCGCCGCGGATGACCAATTCTTTGTTCTTGCCCGTTCTGCGCTGATCGGGAATAGAAATCTGGCGCTCATCATTCAAATACTGAGCCGTCAATGATGTTCGGCTGAGTTCATCAGGCGTACCTTCGGTGACGATGTAGCCGCCATCATTACCAGCGCCCGGGCCCATATCGATCACATAGTCGGCGTGCTCTATGGTTTCGCGGTCGTGTTCCACCACAAGTACGCTGTTGCCCAAGTCCCGCAGCGTTTCCAGCGATTGGATCAACTTGATATTATCACGCTGATGCAGTCCGATACTGGGTTCATCCAGGATGTAAAGCACTCCGACGAGTTGGGTTCCGATTTGCGTCGCCAGCCGGATGCGCTGAGCCTCCCCGCCGGAAAGCGATTGTGCTTCGCGGTCCAAAGTCAGGTAACCGAGACCGACGTTCAGCAGGAAATCCAGTCGGTCACGGATTTCTTTGAGCACCTGGCCGCCAATGGTATGTTGGCGTTCATCAAGGTCGAGTTTGGCCATGGTTTCTCGAAGTTCGTCAATATCGAGCTTTACAAGCTGATCAATGGAATAGCCTCCGACTTTATATGAAAGCGCCTCTTTATTCAGGCGACCGCCATTACATTCCGGGCAACTGACCTTATTCATGAAGGCTTTGGCTTTATCCCGCTGCTTGCCGGATTTGGTTTCCTCAAACACTTGCCGAATGATGGACAGCAAACCTTCAAAACTGTGCTGGTAGGTGACGCTGTTATCCTTGAAATCGTAGCTGACTTCAAATTTTCGTCCGTCACTGCCCTGCATTAGAATATCAAACAATTCATCCGAATAATCCTTAACCGGGGTATCAAAATCTGCATCGTAATAGCCGAGGATGGAATGGATCTGTTTGAATAAAAAGATGTTGCGCGGCTGACCGAGGTAGCGAATCGCACCCTGATTAATGCTCAATTTCTTATTCGGGATGACTAACTCCGGATCAACATCATAGCTAAAGCCTAAACCATTACACCGCTGACAAGCACCGTAAGGAGAGTTGAAGGAAAACAGGTTTGGCGCAGGATCTTCATAGGAGAGTCCGCTTTCCGGATCAAACAAATGTTGGGAAAACAGCCGATCCCGATAAATACCGTCTTCTTCGGAGCAAATAATCAGATTCCCGTCGGCCATTTCCAATGCGGTCTGCACACTTGTGGTGATGCGATTGCGGCTGTTTTCCGATATCACAAAGCGATCCACCACCACTTCAATATTGTGGGTTTTGTACCGGTCAAGTTGCATTCCCGGTTCCAGCTCCCGGAATTCCCCGTCAACCCGCACGCGGATGAAGCCTTGTTTATGGGTTCGTTCAAACAGCTCACGATAATGTCCTTTACGTCCGCGAACTACCGGCGCCAGGCAATAGGCACGGGTGCCTTCAGGCAGGTCCATCACCGAGTCAATTACTTCATCCACGCTTTGACGTTTCATCAGATTGCCGGTCAGATAGGAATAAGGGTGACCAATCCGGGCATAGAGCAACCGGATAAAATCGTAGATTTCGGTGACTGTGCCCACCGTGGAGCGCGGGTTTCGGCTGGTGGTTTTCTGATCAATCGAGATGACCGGCGAAAGTCCGTCGATGAAATCCACTTCGGGGCGTTCCATCATCCCCAGGAACTGGCGGGCGTAGGCCGAGAGTGATTCCATAAACCGACGCTGCCCTTCGGCGTAAATCGTATCAAAAGCGAGTGAAGATTTACCTGAACCGGACAAGCCGGTAATCACGACAAGGTGTTCTCTGGGAATGGAGACATCAATATTTTTCAGGTTGTGTTCACGTGCTCCGCGAATAATGATGTGTTCCTGCAAAGTCGGA
This sequence comes from Balneolales bacterium, assembly GCA_007135115.1. GTDB lineage: Bacteria > Bacteroidota > Rhodothermia > Balneolales > Natronogracilivirgulaceae > SLJN01. Next base: position 16,021 of record SLJN01000335.1, on the reverse strand, counting down.
AATAATTTGGATGAAACTGTAAGTTAGCGTCCGGCTGTTTTTATCGGGCTGACCGGAAAAATATTTGTAATTTCAGCATCGTAAGATAACGAATAGTCCGGGAAGCTCGTTCAAAATAATTAGTGTCATTAAGAAAACGCCAATATCGGCGTTCCGCTCGTCCCAAAATCCTCACCCCGACTTTGTCGGGGCTGCGCTTTTTGGGAGCTTCGCGCGCCTTGATCTTGACGTTTTCTTAAGACACTGCCCATTTATTAACGGCACTATTAAGTTTCTTACAAACATTCTTCACTCGCTTTTCCAATTAAAATGCTCATGAAGTTTATCCTTACTTTTATCTCCCTTTTACTCTTCACCGGAATCAGTTACGCTGAAGATGATGATCCGGTTATTACCAGTGACGATTACTGGGAACATACCGACGGCCCCTACGGCGGCTCCGTTTGGGCGCTTTACGCTGATGACAATGTTTTGGTGGCAGGAACCCTGAGCCATGGTGTCTATTTTTCAACAGATCACGGAGATAGCTGGATTCAATCCGGCCTGGACGAAGGCTCCATTTTTGATATCACCCGTTCAGAAGACGGCACCTTAATCGCGGTAGGGCAAGAAGGCGTATATTTATCTTTCAATAATGGCCGTAGCTGGGAGGAGTCCAATGAAGGCCTTGATGATGCCAAACCTCAAGCTATCCTCGCCGTTTCCGAAGATGAAGTTCATTTAGCCACAATCGGCGGAGGCATGTACAAGTGGGATTCCGGCAATTCCAGTTGGGTAGAAAACAATGAAGGCCTCGGTTTGAAATTTGGTTATAGCCTGGCTGTCCACAACGATCAGGTTTATGCCGGCATCACCAACGACATTTACCGGTGGGATGGGGAGGCCGAATCATGGGAAAAGCTCAACCTTGATCTGCCCGGCGTACGCGTAAACGCCATGAAGAGCTTCAACGGACGCCTTTATGCCGCAACTCAGGAAGGCGCTTATGTTTCCGGTGAAGACGGCTCCGAATGGGAAAAGCTAAATACCGATTTCGGGGATGAATATACCTACAGCCTTACCGAATATGATGGAAGACTGTATATCGGTACCCGCAGCGGTGCATTTGTCAGCGACAATGGCAATGATTGGGAAACATACGGACTTACGGATTATACCGTTTATTCCCTCACTATGGGTAATAACACCTTGTTTTCCGGTGGAAATCCGGGAGTGTTTTTTGCACGTTAGGAGTTGTATATTGGCGACTTCAGCTGAAATTCAGATTTACGCAGTTGTTTAATTTTTGATCAAACCCACGACTTTCTTTTGAGTACCACAAACCAAACCCGAAACTGGACACCCGAATCCTGGAAAACGCACCCTGTACAACAGCTTCCCGACTATCCTGACAATCAGGAAATCCAAAGAGTTTATAGTGAACTCAAGTCGTATCCCCCTCTGATTACCTCCTGGGAGGTTGAAGCCCTCAAGGACAACATGCGTAAAGCTTCTGAAGGCAAAGCTTTTATCATGCAGGGTGGAGACTGCGCTGAAACGTTTACAAACTGCTCGGCGCCGCAGATTGTGAATCAGCTTAAGGTGCTGTTGCAGATGAGTTTTATTTTGATTCATGAGCTCAACGTTCCGGTGGTACGCGTTGGCCGTTTTGCCGGGCAGTATGCCAAGCCGCGCTCCAGCAGTACTGAACGCGTCGGAGATTTGGAGTTGCCCACGTATCGCGGGGATTTGATCAACGGGTTTCAAAAAGATGAAGAAGTTCGTCAGCCAGATCCGTCTCGTCTGCTTGAGGGATACCAAAAATCGGCGATGACACTGAATTTCGTTCGGGCGCTAACCGAAGGCGGAGGGTTTGCCGACCTTCATCACCCGGAATTCTGGGAGCTTGACTTCATGCGCAACAACCGCTACTACGAAGAGTATGCGACCATGGTCAATTCCATCCGCCACGCGCTGAAGTTTGTGGATAGCATTTCAGACGGATCGCTTTCTACGCTCAAGCAGGTTTATATCTACACTTCCCATGAAGCGTTGAACCTTCATTACGATTCGGCTCAAACCCGTAAGGTGCCGCACAAATCAGGTTGGTATAATCTGAGCACCCACCTGCCATGGCTCGGAAACCGCACCCGCAACCTCGACGGAGCGCATGTGGAATACTTCCGGGGCATTGAAAACCCTGTGGGCGTGAAGGTAGGCCCTCCTTTTGAGAGCGATGAAATCGTTGATCTCATCAAGAACTTGAATCCTTCCAATGATGCCGGCAAAGTGATGCTCATCACCCGCATGGGACGAAAAAATATTGAAGAGCGGTTGCCTGAACTGATTGAAGCGGTAAAATCAGCCGGTCTGAATGTCGTCTGGAGCTGCGACCCGATGCACGGCAATACCTTTGCAACGGATGAAGGCATCAAAACCCGGGATTTTGACGATATCCTGGAAGAGTTGAAACTCGCTTTTCAGATTCACAACAAAATGGGAACCTATCTCGGCGGAGCCCATCTCGAATTAACCGGCGACAACGTAACCGAATGCGTGGGCGGTGCCAGAGGACTGAATGCCGACAAGCTGAAGGAAAACTACCAAACCTACTGCGACCCGAGACTCAACTACCAACAGAGTCTTGAAATGGCATTTTTGATCGCCCGCCAGTGGAAGGAGAATTTCTCACGTCAGCGTTCCTACGGTGCGCAGCCGGCGATTTAATAAGTGTATACTAAGTTTTCTCAAAACTCAAACTTAGTATGCGCACTATTACAGATTTTGTAGTAGTCGGCCGACTGCAATAATCTGGGGATACAATGTTTTTTTATTGATTGTCAACTACATCATGCATTAGTGAGTAACTAACAGCTTTGCAAGTTGTGTCCCGTAGGGACAATCTATTTGTAGAAAAGTCAGCCCCCTTTTAATACCTGAGTCCCGTTAGGGACGGTGTCTGTCACTACTTCCGCTGGTATAAAAAAAGAGATAAGCTTTTCTAAAAATGCATTTGCCTGCCACGTGGTAGAGGGCGTCCCTGACGGGACTCGAGCTTTGGTGAGAGGTCGTTATTCTACAAATAGGGCCGACCCTACGGGTCTCTTCTAGTTGCTTGAGATTGCGCAACCAACATTCCCCAATATTGCAATTTTGTCTCACCACTGACAAACTATCACTCACGGTGTCAAATTTTGTCATAGGTCGTCTGTAATAATATCTCAACTTCTGTGGATGAAACGGTCTTTTTGTCATAACACAACAGAAAATCCGGCATTGGTACGCCCTTTGTATCTCCTCCATTAAAATTATTGATAATCTAACCATAATGGAGGTTAATATGACACTCGTAAGATTTCGCCCCTACAAAGATTTTGATATGGGAACCGTACCAAAGCGATTCAGCGACATGATTGATGACTTCTTCAATGATGCTCTTGATGTCCGGGAGCGTGAGGCCTTTAAACCAGGCGTGGATATTTCCGAGGACAACACCCATTATCATGTGAGAGTAAGTCTGCCGGGAATTAAGAAAGAAGATGTCAAAATCAATCTGGATGACAATGTGCTGCACATTTCAGGCGAGCGGCGCCAGGAGAAAAAACAGGACGAAGTGAAATATCATCTGCTTGAAACCAGCTATGGCAAGTTCGAGCGTGCATTCACGCTTCCTGAGAATGTGGACAGCGAAAGCATTAAGGCTGAGTTTAAAGATGGATTGCTGCACCTCGCTATCGAGAAAAAAGAAAAGAAAGTGAGCAAGCAGATTTCGATCAAATAAGTTTGTGTCGATCGAGACGTGAGTAAAGGGGGATGTTAACGCATCCCCTTTTTTTGTTTTCTGCCCGTTAGGAATTTCGCTTTTGCCGTTTCATTTATCCCCAAGGTTTGCTTTCTTTGGCTAACATTACTCTAACAGTAAGTGTCAAAAAATCAAAGTGCCTTAAGAAATCGCCAAGATCAAGGCGCGCGAAGTTCCCAAAAAGCGCAGTGTACAAAGCGTACATGAGCATTTTTGGATGAGCGGAACGCAGATATTGGCGTTTTCTTAATGGCACTAATTAATCCTGTAGCCTATGAAAGCGCTTTTTATACGATCTCTCAATTATTGCTGGTTTCTGAGCTTGTTGGTGTTGGCCGGATGTGCCGCCGCTCCTCTCAGCGCTCAGCAAATCCCCGAACCCAAGGATGTTATTGGCTTTGACCCCGGCGAAAATTACAAACTCGCCGACAACGATCAGCTGGAAGCCTATTACCGCGAACTGGCCGATGCAAGCGATCGCATCGAACTGGAAGTCATCGGACAAACCCACCACGGTCGTGACCTGCTGATGCTGGTCGTTTCCAGTGAAGAAAACCTCGCTCAGCTGGATCATTACCGGGATATCAGCGAACGTCTGGCGAAAGCCGACGATCTTGATGATGATCAGGCCCGCGAACTTTCAAAAGAAGGTAAGTCCATCGTCTGGATAGACAGCGGTCTGCACTCTGCTGAATTCGCGCACGCCCAGCACTCTCCGCACCTGGCTTATCACATGGCCACCGACGATTCCGAAGAAAGCCGGCGCATCCGTGATGATGTTATCATGCTCCTGATGCCGGTCATGAACCCAGACGGACAGCAAATTGTCGTCGATTGGTTCCGCTCTCAGCGCGATACTCCGTTTGAGGAAACCGGCCCGCCCTGGCTGTGGCACGAGTATGTTGATCACGACAATAACCGTGATTGGTATATGCTGCTTCAGGATGAGTCCCGCGCTGTAGCGGAACAAATTTACAATACTTGGTACCCGCAGATTGTGGTCAACCACCATCAGATGGGCGAAATGCCGCCGCGCATGTTTATCCCGCCTTTTGCCGATCCCGTGAATCCGAATATTCCCGAAAAAGTGGTTCGTGGTACGAATCTGGTCGGCGAGCACATGGCTAACCGCTTTGCAGGAGAAGGCAAATCGGGTATCATTCAGCGCATCACCTTCAATATGTGGTGGAATGGCGGAATGCGAACCGCCCCCTATTTTCATAACATGGTGGGAATTCTGACCGAATCTACACACCGCTCACCGATTCCCCGGTACTGGGAGGATGAAGATATTCCTGAATCCATCACCCGCGGCGGCGAAGAAATTCCGATGCGCGAACCGAGCGTATTTTACCCGGATCCGTGGGAAGGTGGTGAGTCGAGTATCGGACAGATGGTGGACTATCACATGACCGCTTCCATGGGTGTGCTCGATATCGCTTCGCTGCGCCGGGAAGATTGGCTCTACAACATCTACCAGATGGGACGCGATCAGGTTCAAAAAGGCCGCGACAGCGACACCTTTGCCTACGTGGTGACGCCGGATCAGTGGGACGGACCAGAAGCCATTGAAATGTTGCGGGTACTGGACCGCGGTGGCCTTGAAATTCATCGTGCCGACTCCGATTTCTCGGCAGACGGTGAAACTTACCCGGCCGGAAGCTATATTCTATACACCGATCAGGCGTTCCGATCGCATCTTGTTGATATGATGGAACCACAGGTGTATCCGGATCGTCGCCAGTATCCGGACGGGCCTCCCGAGCCGCCGTACGATATGGCAGGCTGGACGCTCCCGATACAAATGGGGGTTCATGTTGATAAAATCGAATCCGAATTCGATGCCGATGTTGCGGAAGTGGATGATATCCCCGCCTGGGATACAATGGTTGACGGTACCAGCGATCAAAATTACTTGCTATCGCCCCGGTCTAACTTTTCTACGAAGGCCGTCAGCAGGCTGATCGAAGATGGGCACTCGGTATCCCGCGCCACCGAATCGTTCAGCAACGATGGAAGCGAGTTTGACGCCGGCACATTTGTCATAGAGTCCGGAGGAGCAACAAATCCGGACAAAGTGAGCGAACTCAGCGAAGAGCTTGGCCTGAACTTTACGGCAACCGCATCCACTCCCGATGTGGAGTTACTGAATGTGGAAATGCCGCGTATTGCCAAGTATCAGTCCTGGGTCAAAAGTATTGATGGCGGCTGGACCCGCTGGGTGTTTGACAACTACGAGGTCCCCTACGACACGCTGAATAATCATCAGGTGCAGGATGGGGAACTTGCTGATTATGATGTGCTCGTCATACCGGCGGCTACCCCGAGCAACCTGATGCAGGGCCACGAGCAGGGTACGATGCCGGAAGAATACACCGGCGGACTCGGCGCTGAAGGCGCTCTTGCCATCAAAGAATTTGTTAAAGATGGCGGCACGGTTGTTTCGTGGGACGGCACCACGGACTTTTTGATTGAGCAGCTCAGCCTGCCGGTTCGCAACCGGTTGAGCGGGGTCAGCCGGGATGATTTCTTCATTCCGGGATCGCTGGTGAAATTGGAGGTGGATAATTCCAACCCGTTCGCTTTCGGTATGCAGGAAGAAGCAGGCGCCTGGTTTGTGGATCGCCGCGGCAGCCAAAGCCGATCATTTCGAATCGTAGAGCCGGCCAGCTCACAAGACCGGAAGGCGGATGCACCCGCCGTCGAACCCCTCGCATGGTATCCTGAAGAAGATATCCTGCAGAGTGGCTGGGCTCATGGGGAAGATCGCTTTCTTGCCGGAAATCCTGCCGCGGTCCGTGCGGAACTTGGTGATGGCGATGTGATTCTGATCGGCGTACGCCCGCAGTTCCGCGCTCAGCCGCGCGCTACGTTTAACTTCATTTTCAATGCGCTGTGGAACAGTTCAACAGAAGGTTTGCCGGCTGTTGAAGCGTATACATCGGAGTAGAATTTAGTGCCTGCCGGAGATTGGCTTCGGCAGGCATTAAACTGAATCATGACGTACTTTTAACTCATCACTCCCCATCTTGACATTCCCCCAATCCACCTATATATTAGGCGCTTGAAATTTAAAGCTATATGAAAATTATTTTTTCGCTACATAGTATTCTTTGCTGTATGTGCTGCCTGCTCCGGTAGGAGGGTCTGCTCATGCTGCTTATAGGTATTGAAAAGGCTCTCTGTGATGTATAGGGAGCCTTTTTTATTGCCGGCAACAAAGTGTTCTTATATACATCCGGAGATCTTATCAAGAAAGGTGGAGGGATCAGGCCCTGTGAAGCCTTAGCAACCGGCCCCGCTTAGTTCGGGGTGTCTTAGGTGCTACATCCTGCCCGGTAAACATTCCGGGAAAGATGAGGACGATGCGTTTTTGATGACAAAAACCTCTTCCGACGCTTTCCCGGAAGAGGTTTTTTTTTACCCGACATCTGGTAAATCCATTTATGCAACCTTCATTTAACAACTGGTACGAAAAGAAAATGTATGCCACCCCGGCCCTCACCGAGGAAACCGAATGGGTGGAGCAGTTTCTGAAAGAAATCAGCACGGTAGCTGTTGTCGGGGTTTCCCGAAATAAAACCAAAGACAGCTATTTCGTGGCACGTTATCTCCAGCGTGCGGGTTATGATATCATTCCCGTAAACCCCACTGCTGATGAAATCCTCGGAAAACCCGCTCACGCCGATCTGCGATCCATTGATAAGCCGGTTGATGTCGTGAATATGTTTCTTCGTCCGGATTTTATCTCAGAAGCGGTTGATCAGGCACTGGAACTGAATCCGAAATGCATTTGGCTTCAATTGGGAACCGGCTCGCATGAGGGGCTGGAAGACAAAATCTCCCAAAGCGGTGCCCGGTTGATTCAAAAGCGGTGCATGAAGGTTGATCATCAATTTTTAATCAGGGATCGGAGTTAAGCGCCTCAATTACATCAAATCGAACGGTAATCATATAAGAAACAGTAGTCAAAACCATGAGCAATAACGGGAAAAGTAAACAATATCGGTTTGAAACCCTGCAGCTTCACGCAGGCCAACAGCCTGATCCTACAACCGGATCACGAGCCGTACCGATCTATCAAACCACCTCATATCAATTCAACGACACCGAGCACGCAGCTACGCTTTTTGCACTTAAGGAATTCGGGAATATCTACTCCCGGATTATGAACCCTACAAACGACGTGTTTGAAAACCGCGTCGCCGCACTTGAGGGCGGAGTGGCCGCAGTTGCCACCAGTTCCGGTCAGGCCGCACAGTTTCTGGCGATAACCAATATCGCCGAAGCCGGAGAGAATATCGTTTCCACGGCTAACCTGTACGGGGGAACGTACAATCAGTTCAAGGTATCTTTGCCGCGGCTTGGCATCGATGTGAAATTCACCGAGGACGACGACCCACAAACATTTGCGTCGCACATTGATGATAAAACCAAAGCCATTTACGTCGAGACCATAGGTAACCCGCGCAATAATGTGCCGGATTTCGAAGGCCTTTCCAAAGTGGCTCAGGAAAACGGAATTCCTTTGATTGTCGATAACACCTTCGGCGCAGCAGGGGCTATTGGGCGACCGATAGATCACGGCGCCAATATAGTGGTAGAGTCGGCGACCAAGTGGATCGGTGGCCACGGGACGTCCATTGGCGGCGTGGTTGTAGATGCCGGCAATTTCAACTGGGGCAACGGTAAATTCCCGGTTTTCACAGAGCCTTCTCCCGGTTACCACGGACTAAATTTCTGGGAAGTTTTCGGCGAAGACGGACCGTTCGGCAATATTGCTTTTGCCATTCGCGCACGTGTTGAAGGGCTTCGGGATTACGGTCCGGCGCAATCACCATTTAATAGTTTTCTGTTTCTGCAGGGGCTCGAGACGCTTTCATTGAGGGCAGAGCGCCACTGCGATAACGCGCTTGCACTGGCTAAGTGGCTGGAGCAGCAGGATGCCGTAGAATGGGTCAGCTATGCCGGTCTGCCGGATCATCCTTACCATGAAGCTGCCAAAAAGTATCTGCAGCCGAATAAGTTCGGTGCGGTGCTAACTTTTGGAATTAAAGGTGGTTTTGAAGCCGGCCGGGATTTCATTGAGAATGTGGAGCTGGCCAGTCACGTTGCCAATGTCGGCGATGCCAAAACGCTGGTGATTCACCCGGCTTCCACCACGCATCAGCAGTTGACCGAAGAGGAACAAGCTTCTTCCGGCGTTACCGAGGAATTGGTACGCGTTTCGGTCGGGCTGGAGCATATCGAAGATATCAAAGAAGACTTTGATCAGGCTTTCAGTAAAGTGAAAGTGAGCTCGTAGATAAAAAATGTCAGCCTGCCGGATTAAACCCCGGCAGGCTGATCATTAAAACAAATAAAAACAATTTAATACCTCAGTAACATACCGTAGGTATAATCAAATTACATGGCCAGGAAAACGTTATCACTTTCTTCATTTACTACCGAATCCGGTGCAACGCTGCATGAACCGGAAATCAACTATCGCACGTGGGGAGAGCTGAATTCGGACAGGAGTAATGCCGTGGTCATCTGCCATGCGCTTACCGGGAGCCCGGATGCCGATGAGTGGCTTAGCGGGCTGTTCGGGCCGGGAAATGTATTTGATCCGGACCGTGATTTCATCATCTGTGCCAACGTTTTCGGGGGATGCTACGGCAGTACGGGACCGGCTTCCGTAAATCCGAAAACCGGCAAACCGTACCAGGCTGATTTCCCGGTTTTGACGGTCCGAGATCTGGTTCGCCAGCAACAACTTCTACTCGACCACCTTGATGTCCGAAGCGTAAAATTCGTGTTCGGCGGCTCCATGGGTGGCATGCAGGCGCTTGAGTTCGGGGTGATGGATGACCGCATTCAGCAAATGGTGCTTGTGGCGATGGGTAAAGCGCATTCGGCCTGGGCGATAGGAATCGGAGAGGCTCAACGGAAAGCGATCATGGCCGACCCCAAATGGAAGGGCGGGTATTTTGATCCTGAAGATCCCCCGGCAGACGGACTTGCCGCTGCCAGAATGATGGCTATGATATCCTACCGCACGCATCATTCCTTTCAGCAGCGGTTTGGCAGAAACCCTCAGGAAGGCAAAGATCAGTTTCAGGTTGAGTCTTACCTGAACTATCAGGGAAATAAACTCGTCGGACGGTTCGATGCCAACACCTACGTACGGCTGACTCAGGTTATGGATAGTCATGATGTGAGCCGAAATCGTGAAGACGCCCAAGCCGTGCTTCATCAAACCACACAGCCATCACTTATTGTGGGCATTGACTCTGATATTTTATATCCGGTGGCGGAACAAAAAGAACTGGCAGAGCTATTGCCTAATGGAATCTACAGGGAGCTTCACAGCAAAGACGGTCACGATGGTTTCCTGATCGAATTCGAACAACTTTCCAATTTAATTTTAGATTTTTTAAATCAATCTGATAACACCGATGCCCGAAAATCACAGCTCGTTTCACGTCCTTAAATTCGGAGGCACTTCACTCAGTAACGCCGCACGCATCAGCAGTGCGGTTGAAATCGTAAAAAAACGCAGATCAGAGGCGAATGTGGCAGTGGTCGTTTCTGCGGTCGGAGGCGTCACCGATGAATTAATTGCGCTCACCGGCCTGGCCGCTTCCGGGCAAAACGAGTGGAGGGACCGGCTTCAAAAGCTTAAAGAGCGCCACTATGACTTGTGGGATGAGCTTGTCGCCGATCGAAAAGCCGATACGCTTCAACGCCTGTTTGGCAAACTCGAAAACAGGCTGGAGGAAATTGCGAGGCATCAAAATGTAAATCCGAGGTATAAGGATTATATTCTCTCCTTCGGTGAACGATGTTCGGCCGTACTCTTTGCCGCAACGTTGACCCAAAACGGTCATCAGGCTCGTCCGCACAGCTCTCACCGGCTTGTTCGCACCAATAGCCGTTTCGGCGATGCGGATGTGGATGTGCGAACTACAAGGGAGCTCATTTCCAAAAAAATTGAAATCAACGGAGGCCCGCTGCCGGTCATTACCGGCTATATTGGAAGCACCGGCGACGATGAAATCACCACCCTGGGCCGTTCCGGTTCCGATTACACCGCCGGACTGATCGGTGAAGCCCTCAATGCCGACGAAATTGAAATCTGGACCGATGTTGACGGCGTACTTACAACCGACCCCAACATTGCGGATACCGCAGTTACCATCCCGCAGCTAAACTATGCTGAAATTGCGGAGATGAGTCATTTCGGCACCAAAGTGCTTCACCCGCGAACGGTTTTGCCGCTTGAAGAACGCAACATTCCCGTAACCATCCGCAATACGTTTAATCCCGGCGGTGAGACCACCCTCATTAATGAAGATTATCAGCCGAGTCAGGGTAGCCTGCGGTCGGTTTCTCTGAAGAAGGATATCGCTTTAATCACCATAAAAAGTAACGGGTTGGATCGCCTCTACGGCCTGACATCCAGAGCCCTGCATGATCTGGCGGAATCCGACGTGCCGGTTTGGTTCAATGCCGCTGCATCGGCTGATTACGGACTCACATTTGTCACCGACCGCAATAAAAAAGACCGGGCAATCGAAGTTCTGGAAGAGACCTTTCACACCGAGCAGACCCAAGGTCTCATTGAACAGCCCAAAATTCATGATGATGTGAGTATGGTCACCGTGATCGGTGAACGCCTGGAACACGATGCTTCTTTAAGCGGGGAAGTGTTATCGGTACTGGGCGAGAATAAAATATCACCGCTCGCCATCGCCCGGGGATCTGCCAATCGTCACCTGAGTTTATTGATTCCGAACAGTGATGCTATGCGTGCGGTGCGGCTTGTGAATGATCATTTTTGCGTACATGCCCGCAGGCTGAGACTTTTTATAGCCGGCAACGGAGCGATTGGCAGTAAATTGATAGAACAAATCGGCGAGCTGCCCGAAGACGAAGTGGAGCTTTCCATAATCGGTGTTTGCGATTCTGAGCAAACGGTGTGGGACGCCCACGGCATCCCGCCGGAAAAGGTGGATGAATTTCTTCCGGAAGGCAAATCTACTCGTTGGGATGAAATCATTGATCGGCTGAAAGAAGAGTTCGCCTACCGAACCGTCTTTATTGATGCAACCGGTAGTGAAGAGGTTGCTTTACTGTATGATGATTTACTTTCTCACGGAATCCATGTGGTAACACCTTCGAAAAGAGCGAACTCGATGGATCAAACGTATTTTGATAAGCTGATCAAACACACCCGCCGCGATACCGCACATTATTATTATGAAGCTAACGTAGGTGCCGGGTTGCCGATCGTTCAGACCATCCGGGATACTATTGAGAGCGGGGATCGAATTGAACGGATTGAGGGTGTGGTCTCCGGTACGATGACCTATTTGTTTGGTAGTCTCGAAAACGGAGCGGCTTTCGGTGAGACAATCCGCCGTGCTCGTGAGGAAGGTTATGCCGAGCCGGACCCTCGCGATGATTTATCCGGGGAAGATGTGGCTCGTAAGTTTCTGGTCCTGGCGCGCACTTCCGGAATCAAAATTGAGCGGGACGAGCTGGAAGTGGAAAATCTCACTCCGGAACCACTGCGCGATGTTTCCCGGGATAGTTTTATGGAAAATGTCGGTGAATACGATCAGTTTTGGGATGAAAAAGTTAAAAAAGCAGCTGATCGGGGCAATGTGCTAAGATACGTTGGCGAGCTGGACAGAAATTCTATACGTATAGGGGTGCGTGAAGTCCCCGCGGATTCCTCCCTGGGCATGCTGAAGGGCACCGACAATCAACTGCTCATCTATACCAAACGTTATCAAACCTCACCGATCATCATTCAGGGTCCGGGTGCAGGTCGAGAAGTTACGGCTGGCGGGGTATTGTCGGATATTCAGAAGATTAGCAGGCGGGTGTTTTAGAATACAATTTCCTTGAAGTAGAGATTTCGAAGAGGTTGGGATGTTTAGATTTAGATGTATCAGTATACATTGTATAAATGATATAGGTATGTTATAAATTTCTTTTCTCTTTTCAAGCTACTTAACTTATTATCCGTAATTTGCGAGATGTTAATATGTAGTGGAAGGTTGTCAAAGTCTTGATAGAAGTCAACAGAGCAATATCACTTGAAAGAGTTATTCAAGAGGGTACGAGAAATAAGCCATGGATCGTATCGGTTAAAACCTCAAACGGTTTAAAACCGTATGTAGCTAAGATATTCGCTCAAAATGATATTGATCAAAAGAATGCATTATGTCGTGAGGTTTATGCGACTGTATTAGCACGTGAATTGGAGCTGAACGTACCCGACTCTTGCTTAATCGAATTTCCTGCTGACTTTAGATCATCGCTCTCGGAAACGGGTAAAGTTACTCTCAAACAAAGACATGACAGATATGCATTTGGAACAGAATATTTGGAGGGGGCTACAACATATTCTCCTTCACTAAATACTAAAGATTTTGAGCCCTATGAGATTGAGTCAATCTATGCCTTTGATGTTGTCATCAACAACTTTGATCGTACACCCCGAAAACCAAATATCTTACTTTATGACAGAACGTATTACTTGATTGATCATGAACTATCACTTGTCTACACTGATGTTCCAAATTCTGACAAGAATTTATCTCTATACCCATTTTGGAATCATATCTTTCACACTCCACTTAAATCCAAGTCTCAATATAATACAGACAAACCCGACTTTGAAGGCTTTTTAGAATCATTCAGAATAATGAATTTGAGAAAGCTTACACAATGTGCTCGACAGCTTGAGCAATTAAAGTACATTACCGATGATGCTCACGTTATAAGTAAATACTTTGATTCGTTACGCAACAAACCCGGGAAACTTGGAACATATCTGAAAGCATCAATTAAATGAGTAAAACTTATTCCTATACCGTTTTACGCTATCGCCACTCTCTGTTGCTTCAAGAGGAGGTGAATATAGGACTTCTGTTTTTCTTTCAGGATGACAAGAAGGTAGAGTTTTTGTATCCCGGGAAACTTGAAAGATTATCATCACTCTATCCGGATTTTTCTGCTAAACAGATTCGTAAATATTTTAAGGCTTTCCGGAGATCGGCTGAGAAACTGACAAAATCCTGGAATACGGGATCCGAATATCTGTATAGCGAAACCCCCGAAGTTCTCACCGAAAAGTATTTTCTCACCAGTAACTCCTACTCGCTATATTTTACTGAATTTAAGAACGGCTTATATGAAAATTTAGAGGAGATTAAGCAGTATTACTTTGATCGTTATTTATCGGTTTATGAGGGAGGCCAGTACAGGAATAAAAATGAAAGTTATATCCTGCATTATTTTGAGAAGAAAATCCGGGATTTAAGTTTCAATGATCTGGAAATTCAAAAGGATATTGTCATAGAATCTGACTTAATAAAGCAACGTTTTGATTACGGTTGGAGGAATGAGAATTTACACCTGTTAGCTCCGGTTGGTTTTGATCTGCAAAAAGGCGATTCAATCATATCTAAGGCTTGTCAGTGGCAAGGCAGGCTAAATGCAATTTCTGAAACGATAAATGCCCGGGGAGACAAAATTGATTTATTCATCAGCAGACCGGAAAACCGGGAACTTTTTGCGGATTATGATCGAGGGTTAAAACTAATAGATCAAGGTATCGCTGAAAAAGAAATTGTTGAAGAAGATCGCTGGGAATCTTATATCAACTCCATGGCTAAGCATCTGGCATAAAGGATTCAAACCTGGATAGGGGGCTTATCCCTCCATTTCACTCATGTTATTTTTTGCTCACCTCTTCCCCAAACCCCGATTCAACCCATGGGACAATCTCCCACCAATAACTCCATGTAAAACATATATCACACATATATGTACGCCAAATTTATTTCGCTTTAATCATGATTTGGAGATCATTCTGTATGTTTTTTCAACCCTCCTTAAAACATTTTTGAAAAAAATCAAGCTTTTTACTTGACAATAAAGCAGACTTTGGGGTAGTTTGTGGGGTAAAGTGGGAAGAAGTGGGTTATTCCCCCCGTTTCTTACCTATCCGACCCTTTTCAAGCAGATCGTAAAAGCACATTTTGGCGCATTTTAAAGGAGAATACGAGCATGCCATTGATGGCAAGGGGCGCGTAAGCTTTCCCGCCAAACTGCGGAAGTATGTAAATCCGCAGTCACAGGACCGCTTTACGATTTTGAGAGGGTTGGAGCGCTGTCTTCTGCTGTATCCCGAGGATCAGTGGAAGCAGGTAGAGCAAAGTCTGTCGGAGATCAATTTTTTCCAGAAAAAGGGTCGGAAAGTACTTCGCAATTTTTTACGGTCTGCCGAAGATGTAACACTTGATGGTCACCACAGGCTTGCCCTGCCGCCGAAACTGAAATCCTGGGCCGGTATCGACAATCGCGTTGTCTTTATCGGTATGGGAGAGCGCATCGAACTCTGGTCGCCGGAAGTACTGGCTGAAGAGGATGAGGCGCTGGAAGACGAAGATTATAACGAACTGTTCGAACAAGTTCTTGGAGATGAATAGGTCACAATGGCTGCAACCGAATATCACGAGCCGGTTTTGCTTCACGAAGCGGTCCGCTCTCTTGTTACAAGAGATCAGGGGATCTATGTGGACGGAACGCTCGGTGGAGGTGGGCATGCCAAAGTAATTCTCTCCTCACTTGGCGAACAAGGCAGGGTATTCGGCATCGATCACGACGAGCAGGCTTGGCAGCATGCATCGGCGGTGATTGGTGACGATCCGAGATTTACATTTGTCCGGGGCAACTTTGGTTTTATGGAACAGTTGCTGCCACTTGATTTGCACGGCCGTATTGATGGAATTCTTCTCGATCTCGGCGTTTCGAGTCATCAGATTGATGAGCCGGAACGCGGGTTTATGTTTCGGGAAGATGCTCCGCTGGATATGCGTATGAGTTCGCTTTTTGGAACTACCGCATTTGATGTGGTCAATTATTACAGCGAACAGCAGTTAAAACGCATATTCAAAATTTACGGCGAGGAGCGCAATAGTGGACGTATTGCCCGGGAAATCGTTGCCCAACGGCCGCTGGAAACCACCGGTGAGTTGAGGCAGATTGTAGCCGGACTTACTCCGGAGCGATATTTAAATAAATCACTGGCGCGCATTTTTCAGGCACTTCGCATTGAAGTTAACAGAGAACTGGAAATGCTGGAACGCTTTTTCGAAAAAGCACCGGATATTGTATCCGAAGGCGGCCGTCTCGTGATTATTTCTTATCACTCACTGGAAGATCGTTTGGCGAAACATT
>SLJN01000217.1 GCA_007135115.1 Balneolales bacterium | reverse complement strand
ATAGGTGTTGGTATGCTGTTTTTGCTTGCAATGGATACCTCGTTTGAGTTTAGAAACATTTTTGCCGAAAACCGGGTGGCCTACTTCTCGTTGTTTTTGGGTTATTACATTTTGTTTGAGGCGATTACGGGAATTACGCCGGCCAAACTCATAACCGGTACCCGGGCCGTAAGCGCCGATGGCAGTCCGCTCACATTCGGTAAGGCAATCGGCCGTTCGGTTTGCAGGATGATTCCGCTGGAGCAGCTTTCTTTTTTAGGTGGCAACGGACAACCGCGCGGCTGGCATGACCGAATTCCGAATACGCGTGTAATTTCTGTTAAGGATTCCTGATAAACCTTAATAAGCCTTAGTTTTAGCAGGTCCGTTACATCTGCAATTTGATATCACAAATCATCAATCTCCAATCTCTTTGCCTTGTTGAGATGCTTGCTATAAGCGCCCAAAGCTGCCCAAGTTCATCATCCCGTCTATCCAATAGATATCAGATTGTTGATTGCAGATAGCAAATTGCAGATGTTGAGGCCTGCGGCAAATCATACATACCAAACAATTACTAAGCGAACTCAAGTTATAAACCGGTATCTTCCGCCCATGTCATTAACTCAAATACTTGTCATTGCCACAATCCGAATCTGAGTACCGCCGCACCCTGGAGCGTCTCGATCGTTTCAGTTACTACACCGACAGCAACATCCGTATCCCGTTTACTCGAATCAGGTTCGGGCTGAGTCCGCTGATTGGCCTGCTGCCGGTTATCGGGGATTTTGCAGGACTCATTCTATCGCTGTATGTACTCTATGAAGCCCAAAAGGTTGGCGCAGATCGAAGTGTCAAGCGAAAGATGATTCGAAACATGATGATCGAATTTTTGGTGGGCATTATTCCGGTGTTCGGTGATGTCTTTGATGCACTGTTCAAGGCGAATACCAAAAACACGGAGCTATTAAGGCATTACCTGTATCGGCAGCTTGGCGAGCAGCCTCCTTCGAAATTCCCGTGGCGGGTGTTCTGGGTGTTAAGTTTGGTATTGTTGATGGCCGTGTGGTTGATTTGGTATGTTTGGGGTTAACCGCAAAGGCGCAATGGGCGCAAAGGGTTATGTAACTTGTTTTTATATTTCGCAGCGAGGAAATTCGAATCTCTCAGAGTGAAACTACTTCGATGGCCAAAATCGCAAGTGCTCAAAACAGATGGTGTGTAATTGAGCTCATTTAAATCAATGGGATATCAGTAGTTTTACTTAGTCTTTTGATATTATCGTATGGGCACATTACATTGTTTAAACAAACTATAGAGAATAGTGGCCTTTTCCCGTCATAACTACCTGACAAAATTTGGAAATACCTTGATGGGATAGCCGGACAAAAATGGCTTCTATCTAAAAAATGTTCAAAAAATCTAAGAGATTTTCTATTTGATGTTTGATGTAGTCACCCGCAATAATGTTAATCGTTTTGGTAATGGTAGTCGCTCTCTGATCTTTGCTCATGGCTACGGATGTGATCAGACTATGTGGCGTCATGTAACTCCGGCTTTTGAGCAGGATTACGACATTATTCTTTTTGATCATGTAGGCTCCGGCAATTCTGATGAAATTGCCTATGATTTCGATAAATATGATTCACTGGAAGGTTATGCCAATGATATCATTGAAATATGTGATGAGTTAGAATTAACCGATGTTACGCTCGTCGGCCACTCCGTAAGTGCCATGATTGGGGTACTTGCTGCAAATTGGGCCTCTGATGTGATACGCCGGCTGATCCTGATCGGACCCTCACCTTGTTATATCAATGATGGTGAGTATTATGGCGGTTTCGCCCGGCAAGATATTGATGAGCTTTTAGAAGCGCTCGAAAGCAACTACCTGGGCTGGTCGGAATATATTACCCCTATTATTGCTGGTGCTCCCGATCAACCGGAAGTTGCCGATGAACTGTACCAAAGCTTCTGCAAAATGAATCCGGGCATTGCCCAGCATTTTGCGAAAGTGACCTTTCTGGGGGATAACCGGAGTGATTTGGAAAATGTACCGGTACCCAGCTTGATTATCCAATGCCATCCAGATGTGATTGCACCTGTGCAAGTGGGTAAGTATGTGCATCAGAAAATACCGAACAGCAGTTTCGTACAACTTGATAGCTCTGGCCACTGTCCGCATCTTTCAGCACCGGATCAGACGATCAAGGTGATGAAAACATTTCTTGGAAAGTACTGATGAATGAAGATCATTACATTGAAGACACCCACGATCTATACCAAAATGCCCCTTGCGGATATATCACGATTTGCAACGGCGGGCGTATCCTGAATGCGAATAATACCCTGCTTAACTGGCTGGACTTCAAAAAAGATGAAGTTGTAGGCAAGAAAACGTTTCAGGATTTACTTGGGATGGGTGAGAAAATTTATTTCGAAAGCCATTTCATGCCCTTGTTGCAACTTCAGGAAGAGGTTTCTGAAATCAATTTGGAATTGAGAGGGAATAACAATAAACGCCTTCCTGTATTAATCAATGCGAAGAAAGTTCAGACAGACTCCGGTGAGCAATCTCTATATCGGCTTTCTGCACTTGATATGACACATCGTAAAAAATACGAAAGTGAACTGATTGCGGCTCGCAAGGAAGCTGAAGAGACGACTCGGCTGTTAAAACAAGTCAATGAAAATCTGGAGAGTTTTGCCAATGTAGCGTCTCATGATTTAAAAGCTCCACTGAGTAATATCTCAAGCATAATTTATCTGATCGAGGATCAAAATTTGATTGAGCCGGGATCTCAGGCTGAGGAGTTATTTGGAGGAATCAAAAAGAATATCTCTCGAATGTCCGGACTGATACAGGAATTGCTCGAGTATTCCAAAATGCAACAAGATCCGGACTCCGTCGATTATGAGTTGATTGATCTAAATGAGGTATGTAATGTAGTACTTGAAATACTGGATTTTGAAATACAGGAATCCGCAGCTGTATTTCACATACCTGAACTGCCACGGGTGATGGGCTCGAAAGTTCAGTTCGAGAGTTTGATTTTGAATTTGTTTACCAACTCACTCAAATACCGGTCTGAAGACACACCTGTAATTTCGATTACCTGGGAGCAAATTGGCTCGTTGTACACATTCCGAATTACAGACAATGGAATTGGTTTTGATCCGGGTAAAAAGAAGGAAATTTTTGAGTTTATGAAGACCGTGCACTCTAAAGACTATATTGAGGGTACAGGTATCGGACTTACAATCTGTAAGCGGATTGTGGAAAGTCACGGTGGAGATATCGGTGCCGAATCCGAGCCGGGTAAAGGTAGTACATTTTGGTTTACACTACCGGTAGTGGACGACGATGATTTTTCAACTATCTGAACCACCTTAGAGCTACAATTAGGAGTCGATGAATGACAAAACGAGACAGGTGTTTAGAAACCTGTCTCGTTATCTCCGTTTCGACTTCTCAACCAGGGCTTGCTCCGGAAAAAGAGTTGACATTGTTGCCATCAACTCCCTTAAACCTTAAACCCCTTGAACCTTGAACTACCTTCAGGTCTCCCAAAGCATCAAAAATACAGCAATTCTTAAACCACCCACGAAGCAGGAATCAATAAAAACGCAATCACAACAAGCATCAGGCGAAACCGGGTGCGAAACATGATGGGGTGAAAGAATATCCCGTAGGTGTAGGGGTGTTTGCGGAGCCATTCATAGTAGTGATGGCGGTGTAGCGCACCCATAGCCATGGTAACGTGGCCGTGCAGTACGGTCATCATAAACGGGGCGGCAAATAGGGCGGCACCGCCCCAGGCGATGTAATCCGGGGTGTTCAGGATGGTACACAGCAGGTAGTATGGCCATGCAAAAAGGATGAGCATGGCCGGAAACAATGCCCAATTAATCAGCCAGATGCGTTGAAAATTCCGTTCTGAAAGCTCCGAATACTCCATAATCTGATTCTTCAACGCATGCAACGGCTTCGATTATGCAGGATTATTCCGCCACTTCTTCAAGCGCTTCTTGACGAGCTTCTTCAAACTCATCACCGGGCAACCACTGCATCATTTGATCGGCATTGAGGATCTCAAGCGCCGATGCAAACAATAGAATATTATCTTCCGCAGCACCTCGTAAATCCCACCAGTCATAGACCCGATCTTTTTGGGTGTGGTAGATTTTGTCGGTTCGCTCTTTTACGGTTTCGGTATAATCGGCATCATAATCAAGCCAATCTGTACCGTGTTTCGGGAAAATGGCCGGAATGCCCACTCGCGCGAACGAGATATGATCCGACCGATAAAACAGTCCTTGTTCCGGGTTTTGATCTTCCAGGATTTCACGATCCAGCAGGCGGGCGTTGCTCTCAAGTACCTCATCAATTTCACTGCGGCCGAAACCTACAATTTCAAGATCACGGGTTCTTCCGAAAATATTGATCGAATCCAGGTTGAAGTTGGCAGTTACCTTCCCGGCAGGAACCGGCATGTTTTCCGCAAAATACTGCGAACCGAGGATGCCACCTTCTTCGGCAGTTACGGTGACAAAATAGACCGATCTGCGCAGGTCATCTTCGATGTTTTTGAACGAACGCGCCATTTCAATCGTGGCACTTACGCCGCTGGCATTGTCCCATGCACCATTGTAGATGGAATCGCCTTCCACCGGATCTCCCGTGCCAAGGTGATCATGATGAGCGGAAAAAATAAGCGCCTGATCGCCGATATCCGGATCGTTACCGGGCAGTTTGCCAACCACATTGCGGCCTTCGGTTGTGGAGTATTCCGCGGTGATATCGGCATCCAGGGTAATGCCATCCAGTGTGATCGGTTCAAAGTCGGGATCTTCGGCCATCTCAAGAAGGTCGGAAAGCTCATGTCCCGCGGCGCCCGCTAGCTCTTCGCTCATCGATTCGGTCATCCAGCCCTCGAGTTCCATATCGTGATCATGGTCCACATCCAAAGCGGGCATTTCGCGATTCCAGCTGTTGGAAACGACATCCCAGCCGTATCCGGCTGTTTCATCGGTGTGAATGATCAAAGCGCCGAGAGCACCTTCTTCGATGGCCTGTTCAAATTTGTAATTCCAACGGCCGTAGTACAGGCGCTTCCCGCCTTCAAAGCGGTCTTCAAAGGTGACCGGATTGAAGTTTTTTACGACCAGAATTTTACCGGATACATCTACATCTTTAAAATCATCCCAATCTTCTTCCGGCGCCCGGATTCCATATCCCACATATACCAACTCCGCATCCCGAATCGCCACCTCTTCCTGATCTCTGGATGGCCATGCCATGAAATCATAAAAATACTCACGATCCCCGATTAGCTGACCGTCCTGCATAAATCGCAACTCAGCCGACGTAGAGTTCTGACCGGTCAGCGGAACGGTTTGCGTGAAAGAACCGTCCGGCATGCCGGGTTCCAGGCCGATTTCTTCATACTGTGAGACGATATAGTCTATCGCTTTATCTTCTCCCTCGGTACCGGGCTCCCGGCCCATCATTTCATCAGCAGCGAGAATTTCGACGTGTTCAAGCAACTGTTCCGCGGTCATATTTTCCGTTGCAGAAGTGATCTGCGGAGGAAGGGAATCCTGTGCGTCACAGGAAAACAACAGCAGCGCTGCCGGGATAATCAGATAAAGGTTTTTCATGATGTAGCTAAAGGCCTTTTTGTTGATTTCTAAAATTAAATTCTGCTTGCGATCAGCATATCAATATCCCGATAGGGAAGATTAAACATGTTCGATAAAGTCTTTTTGGTGACATGCCTTTTATACACATAGGTGCCGTTTCGCAGACTGATATTGGACCACAGCGCCTCGTTGATGCCACCGCAGTCCCCGATGACCATTAAAAATGGGGTCAAGACATTGTTCAGCGCGTAGGTAGCCGTCCGGGCGGCATTGGAAGGAATATTGGGCACGCAGTAGTGGATCACATCACTGGTAACAAAAGTGGGATCGGAGTGGGAGGTTGGTCTGCTGGTAGCTACACATCCGCCCTGGTCAATCACGGTATCCACAATGACGCTGCCGGGTTTCATGCTTTCCACCATCATCTCGGTAACCCAACAAGGTGCGCGTCCACCTTCAACCATCGCAGCGCCAATCACCACATCCGCAACCTTTAGAGCGGATGAAATGTACTGATGATTGGCCATCGTGGTAATGATCCGCCGGTCGAGGGAATTTTCAAGCTGACGCAGTTGGGCCAGATCGTTGTCCATCACATAAACCTGAGCGCCGTACCCGAGAGCGGTGCGGGCGGCATATTCGGCGATGATGCCCGCTCCGAGAATGACAACCGATGCCGGCGGAACACCCGAAATGCCCCCGAGCATGATGCCCTGGCCGCCTTCATTGCTTTCCAGGTAGTGCGCGGCAATTTGCACCGACATCGATCCGATGATTTCGTGCATCATCCTGACAATCGGGAAACTCTGATCCTGCGCCTGAATAAACTCAAACCCGATGCCGGTGACGCCCTTCTGGGTCATGACGTTGAGAAAATCTTCCGTCGTGTTACCCAAGTGGAGCGCCGAAATGATGATCTGATCAGGCTGAAGTAACTCGTATTCGTCAGCGGTAGGAGCGGCTACTTTGACAATTAACTCAGATTTTTTGTAGAGATCTTCGGCGGAGTAGGCAACGGTCGCACCGGCTTCGGTATATTCATGATCCGTGAAATTGGCATCTTGCCCGGCGTTTTTTTCGAGATAGACCTCATGACCGTTCGACGTCAGTATGGACACCCCTCCGGGAGTCAATGCAACCCTGCGCTCGTCGGGACTTTGTTCTTTTGGGATACCGATCTTTAGAGAAATTCTTGATTTGCCGGTTCGCGCCCGTTTCTCCAGAGTCTGTAAACCCAGTTGATGAGAAATATCCGAAGGGTT
>SLJN01000308.1 GCA_007135115.1 Balneolales bacterium | reverse complement strand
GAATAAAATTTACATGCTCATTAGTTGCAGCAGCTAAATCAAAATTCCTTACCTATGGCAAACACCTATACACAAATTCATATCCAACTGATTTTTGCCGTCAGATTCCGACAAGCTTTAATTGCTTCTCAATGGCACGATGATCTGCATCAATACATGACCGGTATTATTCAAAATAATGACCACAAATTGCTGCAAATAAACAGTGTCTCAGATCATATTCACATTTTAATGGGACTGCGCCCGGTACAATCTCTATCAGGATTTGTTCAAAATCTAAAACTGAATCGGCCAAGTGGATCAATTCAAAAAGGCTTTGCAACAGTCGGTTTGCCTGGCAGGACGGCTACGCAGCATTTTCATATTCCAGAAGCCAGTTACCAATAGTGATTCGATACATTCAAAACCAGCAAGCCCATCATAAAAAACAAGACTTTCTGGAAGAATATCGAAGATTTTTGGATGCCTTCGAGATCGAATATGATGAACGATATCTTTTTCGATCACCGCAATAAAAATGAAATCCATTTCTTGTGCAGGCACCTGAGAACACCAAATGTCCTTACAGGACATATTTTATCTTGGGTTTCGAATTTGCTACCGACCAGATGTCCCTGAACGGGACATGATTCTCATCTCTCTACAGCTTTAAATAATCACTAAATAGTGTCTCTAAGAAAATCGGTTTTTTTGGAACTGGTAAATTAAGGAATTGAGGTAATTAGGTTTTGTAGCAACCAATGATGCAAAACACCTAATTACCTCATTACCTCAATCTACTGAATTACCTTAATTACCTGTTGTTTCCCGATGGCATCATGAATTTTCTAACATACACCAATTAGAAATACCCCTTACGAGGCCACCATTCTCGATTTTTGACCGCCAATTTGCAGGGCGGTTTCGGGGTCGGAGATATTCAGGGTGAAGAGCTTGGCTGGTGGTACGTTCATAAAAACCACCTTTTCATCCTTGCCGTATTTGTGGACCAGTTTCTTTTCGAACTTGCATCGGAAGTGATTGAAGTTCAGATATTTGTAATAGGTGATAATGCTACCGGGTCGGCAAAGAGAGAGTTTCTTTCTCCAAATCTGTTCGGTAATCTGAGAGGGGATCGATTCATACGGAATGCTTGAGTAGACGTAATCGTAGGGCTGGTCGATATCAAACTCAAGCACATCCTGATGAAACAGGTTCATGTTCGCAACCCCGTCAAAGTTGCGGGAGAGAATACGAAACAATTTTGTATTGAGCTCTACGACGTCCAGCAGGTCATCATCCCGAAGCTGATTGTGGATGTATCCGGTAAAGGTTCCGGTTCCGGCGCCTAACTCAAGCACGCGGACCGGTTTTCTTTGATCATCCCGCAATTGCTGTCTGAGCAGTTCGACCACATCCTCGGCTAAATAGCGTGAGCTGGGCATAACAGCTCCGGTGTGACGGATATCCTTCAGAAAATGAACTATATTTTTTACGCCTGATTTATGCTTTTCTAACATAATTTTTCTACATCCCGGTCTGAAATTGGGTGGGGAATAATACTAAATATTAGTGGAAAATGGTAACAATCTGAGAACAAAGACCCATTAGAATTGCTAAGCCTTTGTTTTACTGAGAAACCAATATCATAGCTTCCTCTCAAACAAATGCAATTTAACAGACTATCCTGTTAACCCGTTAACAGATTTAACGAATAATTCACCATTTCCATTTTATAAGCAACCAACCTATATTTGGTGGTAGCTTTAATGACAATTGGTCTTGGTCAGAAAGCCATCAGTTACTATTAGGTTTGAACACACAAATTCTCAGTTAATCCAAATTATTTTTTCGGAAAACCTTTTATTATGCAACTCATATTATTCGGACCGCCTGGTGCCGGTAAAGGAACTCAGGCTAAACTAATTCAGGAGCATTACGACATTCCGCAACTTTCCACCGGGGATATGTTCCGCGCGGCCATTAAAAATGAAACAGAACTCGGTAAAAAAGTAAAATCCATTCTCGATTCCGGAGAACTTGTCCCGGATGAAACCGTGGTGGAACTGGTAGCCGAAACCATTCGCAAGCCCGAATATCAAAAAGGGTATATTTTGGATGGGTTTCCGAGAACCATCAAACAGGCTGAAATGTACGATGAGATTCTTAAAGCCGATGGAAAAGAACTGCACGCTTTTGTCTCGCTCGAGGTTCCGCAACAGGAACTGATTGACCGCATCACCAGCCGCGGGGAAGGGCGTGAGGACGATACCCCTGAAAAAATCAAGGTACGCCTGCAGGTTTATGAAGACGAAACTTCTCCGGTGAAAGCTCACTACGAAAAGCAGGGTAAGCTTTTTGAAATCGACGGAGTGGGCACCATCGATGAAATTCAGCAGCGCATCAGGAAAGTTTTGGACGCGCGTAAGAGCTGAGCCATTGCAAAATGGCCGGAGTCACATCCATCAGTGATTCCGAATGTTTAAACACCTCTGCTCCCGTTCCATAGGCTAACAGTGGAACGGGATGCAGTGTGTGTGTTTTGACGGATAGATCCTCCACATTCCCGTGATCACTGCTGATCAAAAGCAGATTTCGATTGAAATCGAGGGTTTCAGCCAGCGCTTTAAGTAACCGGTTGATGCGATCCAATACCTCCCACGCCTCATCAGGATCCCGGGCATGACCCGCTTTATCGGTGAGATAATATTCATACAAGACAAAATCATTTTCCTCGGCCGCTAATGCAATCCTATCGGCAGCATTACTTTCGGAAATATCCGGTAGATTAATTCCAAGTCGTTTGCGCCAAATATCCTGAAAAATTTCGGCCGTCAGTGCTCGCTCTTCCCACACATCTTCTTGCCGGTTCAGTCGGATTTCATTTTCAATGCACATCTTGGTGGTGCAGCTCCACCGGTTTCGTTTTTCAGCGATTTCAAAAAAACGGTCTGGATAGGCATTCATAAAATGGCATCGGTAACCTGCCGCCTTCGCCTTTCCAAACATGCTGGGAGTGCCCAACAGTGGTTTGATCTTCGTATGCGGGAACGGACCGTGGTGACGCCCCAATAATTTTGCCGCGTTTTCTCCGGAAAACAGGGTGGTTTGACCGGTTCCGCTTTGCGGTAATCCCTCCGTCCCGAGTTGAGCATCGATGGATTTAACAACCTTACCCGCTGATGTTTTGGAGCGAAATCCGGAGGTGTGAAGCGGAGATCCGGAGAATAGGGTAAATCCTTCCCAGGTATCGGCCAGTGGATTTTGCTCATGATCCGGACCGATTCCGAGTCCGTCTATAAAAATAAAAATCAGTGCCACTTACTTTTCCACAATAAGGGTTACCGGGCCGTCATTGACCAGATTAACATCCATCATGGCTGCGAATTTTCCGGTTTCTACCGGGATATCGTAGCTGGATTTCAGGTAATCAACAAATTCCTCATACATCGATTCCGCTTTCTCCGGTTGAGCGGATTCAATAAAACTCGGGCGGGTTCCTTTTCTTACAGATCCGTACAAGGTAAACTGGGAAACAACCAGAATCCCGCCACCCACATCGGAAACGGATAAATTCATTTTATCATCGTCATCCTGAAAAATGCGAAGCTTCGCCACTTTATCCGCCACCCATTTTAATTGATCCGGGGTATCATCTTCATGAACTGCCAGAAGCACCAGAAGGCCCTTATTTATGGATCCGGTTACTTCTCCGTCTACTTCCACAGATGCTTCGCTGACTCGTTGAACTACGGCACGCATATATTTTTGGCTTGAATTTTGTTATTAATAAAACTTATCAGATTAAAACGGGACGATCAATTTCTTCACACCCCCGGTGTGGATAACGGTGTATTACTTGTGGGAAACCTCCTTTTAATAAATGCAACCGCAGGTTTTCCTTTTTTCTAAACACCGAATAGCCGCTATTCACATGTTCCACCAACGACCGAACGGTGTTGAAAAATTTCATCGCCCTATAATGTGCAACTTATATTAGGTGTGAATAAATACCTTCTGATTACTTTAACTTATTGAATTTCAATAGATAGAAATTCACATAGTTTTCCACTTTCAGTTACCGGATCGATTATCTTCGTTGATAGATTCGGTTATACACATTTCCACAGTCCCTACTACTACTCCTACACATTAAAAAAACTTATCCTATTTGAATCTTTCCGGTGGAAAACTGTGAAAAGGATTTCAAAATGAGATCAGAAATGAAGATATAAAATGGGCTTTCTTTCAGAGAGCGTTCCGTTGTATTTTGTGGTATGAAGAAATCACATACCTACAAAGATGCCGGTGTAGATATCGAAGCCGGTGAAAAACTGGTTGATTCGATCAAAGAGGTGACCAGGCAAACCCACACCCCGAATGTCATCGGATCCATCGGGGGATTCGGGGGAATGTTCCGTGCGGATTTTAAAGAATACGAAAAGCCGGTTCTGGTAAGTAGTGTCGATGGAGTTGGAACCAAACTGGTCGTAGCATTCAAAGCGCAGAAATACGATTCAGTGGGACAGGATCTGGTCAATCATTGTGTGAACGATATAGCTGTCTGCGGAGCAGAACCTCTGTTTTTTCTGGATTACTTTTCCACCGGAAAACTGGAGCAGCATGTGGGCTACGATGTAGTGAAAGGCTTTGCCAAAGCATGTAAAGAAAACGGCTGCGCTCTTGTGGGTGGAGAAACTGCTGAAATGCCTGATATCTACAAACCCGGAGAATTTGATCTTGCCGGTACCATTGTCGGTGTGGTGGATGAAGAAAAAATCATCGACGGCAGTAAAATCAAAAAAGGGGATGTCTTGCTTGGGTTTGAAAGCAGCGGTTTGCATACCAATGGCTATTCGCTGGCACGAAAGGTTTTGTTTGAGCAATATGATATCGACGATCAGCCCGCAGAATTGGGTCGAACCATTGGTGAAGAACTGCTGCAGATCCACCGGTCTTATCTCTGGTTGATATCTTTGCTTAAAAACACCGAAGGCGTTCACGGTTTTGCACATATTACGGGCGGGGGAATTCCCGGGAATACAAAACGTCTGTTAAGCGAAGATCAGAAAGTTATAATTGATTGGAGCTCATGGAATCGGCCGGCCATTTATGATTTGATTCAGCAAACCGGCAACGTTCCGGAAGAAGACATGCAATCAAGCTTTAACCTGGGAATGGGTCTGGTTGCCGTTGTTGACCCGGATGTTGTTGAAGACATCCGCAGAAAAGAAGAATTGGTGAATGAGCCGGTTTATCAGATCGGAAGAATTGAGTAAGTAGTTGATGTTTACGAGCTGAACTACTAACATCAGGCAGAAATAAGTATCGAAACCGTAAATAAACCGAATATGCCTGAAGTTCATCTGTTACGAATCGCCCACGGTAGAAGCGGCGACAAAGGAGACGCCAGCAATGTCGGAATTATCGCCCGGCATCCGGATATTTATCCTTTTCTGAAGGAGAAATTGACTACCGATGTGGTTAAGGATCACATGAAGCACATCTGCAAAGGGAAGGTAGAACGCTTTGAATTGCCCAATCTCGGGGCTTTGAATTTTTTGCTTCACGAAAGTTTAGGAGGGGGAGGCACGGTATCCCTCAAGCTTGATGCGCAGGGTAAAACCCATGCCTCCATGCTGTTGAGAATGAAACTGGACGTTCCTCAAGAGTTGATCGACAAAGCCGATCAGACTCGTGAGGAAGAACATATCAGTTAGCGTGAATCGGGAGTTCTACGCGGGTGTTTTCCCATCGTAGCACCAAATATGCGCCATCATCCGCTTCTTCAAAATCGATGTCCAGCGGCTCCCATTCATCGTCGGTTGATTGCGGATTTACTTCGGTTCTGAGGACATCGTAGTCGGGATTGTAATCAAATGCGCCCCATTGACCCAGTCGTTCATTGAGGATGATGGTCCAGGTATCCTCATCCGGGATGGTGAATACCGAATACATTCCTGATTCAACGCGCTCTCCGTTCACCATTACATCGCTGTCGAAATAAATCTGGGTTGCCTCGTTTGCTCCGGTTCGCCAGACTTCATCAAAAGGAACCAAATCCCCGAAGATGACACGGTCGCGCATTAACGGCTGACCATACACGACTTGCACATAAGTATCATCAATAGTGGTGTGGGAAATGGCAACCGGACTTTCACGCGGATCCGGAGCTTCCTGTGCAAATCCGTGAGAGGTGAAGATAGCTGCAATAATTACCGATAATATTACTGCTTTGATTGGTTTCATATCGCTAATGTTTTTGGTGATCCGTGGTTCAACGTGTTGAATTATATGCTGTTTATGCAAACAAATAAGCAGTGGATAGCATTCACAAATTTAGGTAATTAAGGTAAGTGAGGGATTGAGGTAATTGGTTGCTTTGCATCATTGGTCGCTACAAAACCAAATTACCTTAATTCCAAATTACCTCAATTACCAATTATAACCAGAGACTACTTACTCCCGTTTGCCTCATAAATACACATCGGAGGAATATTGCGGTATTCCATTTCAATGGTCACATCCTTGAAGGTCTTTTCCAAAAAGGGCTTGAGATGTTTTGAGGTCTGATATGCGATGAAATTTCCTTCATCACCCAATAAATCGAGGGTTTTTGTAAGTAGTTCCTGCCGGATTTCCGGTTCAAGAAATGAAAACGGGATGCCGGAAATAATGAAATCAGCTTTTGTAACCGATGCTTCCGAAGCAACATCATCTACTTTTTCAGCGGTATCCTGATAAACCATCAGGCGGTCATCGTCAATGCTATTGAGCTGATCGACAAAATCCTGATTGGTTTCGATCACTATGAGTTTACTCTCTTTGTGGAGGGCATCTAGCAGCGGCCGGGTTATGACGCCATCACCCGGACCGTATTCGATAATAGTAACGGGTCGATCCGTTGCCACGCGT
>SLJN01000233.1 GCA_007135115.1 Balneolales bacterium | reverse complement strand
TGATCACCCCGAACTGTTAGATGAATTAAAAGTTCAGGCATCTTTAAAATCTGCATTTGATCAAAACCAGGCTGATTCCGCACGAGAAAATACCGTTGATTATACCAGTAGTGCTTCGATAGTAAAATGGGTCGTCCCCATAGCGGCTGTAGTCATAATCGCGATTGGTTTTAGCTGGTTTCAGTTTTCGGGCTCTCCTGATAAACCCGTAGCTATTGAGTCCATTTCCCATGCTGAACTGTATAGTCCTGATGTTCAGCGATCCGAAGAAGGAGAGCGACTTCGCGGGGTCGACTCTTTGATGCATGCCGGATACACTTCTGCTGTAAACAGCGAGATTCAGCCGGCGATCACTTACTTTCAGCAGGTTGCGGACTCTGACCTTGATAACGACTCACCCGCCAAGGCTAAACACAATCTTGGTATCATTTTTTATAATGACCGGGATTTCGAACAAGCCGTACAAACATTCAAAGAGGCGATTGAGTATGAGTCCGACAGGTCTTTCCTTGCCAAAACCCATTGGTATCTGGCCAATACCTACATTCAACTTGAACATTATGATGCTGCGTACGAGCATGCTCAACTAACCCTCGAAAAAGGTTCCGATTTTGAACATGAGGCCCGGGATCTGATCCAGGCCCTCGAACCCTTCGCATTGACCGAAGCTCACTAACCGGATTGAGGCACGGGATCTTCGCCGGTTAGTGCATGATTCATTAAAATCTGGTGAGTGGCAATCTCAATTTCCCCGGAACCGGACTCCACTCTTTTATAATCACCACCGGCTTTCAGCATCCACCGTTGCCTGTTGTCTCTCATGTAGATATTCAGCATAAATTGTAAGTATTGCTTCAGTCGCGGATTATCAATGGGAACAATGGACTCTACCCGGTTATCAAGATTGCGGTGCATCCAATCGGCTGATCCTAAAAAGTATAAATCTTCTCCACCGTGTTGAAAGTAGAATAGCCTGGAATGCTCTAAAAACCTTCCAATAATTGAGTGAACCCTGATATTTTGACTCAACTCCGGTACGCCCGGCCGCAAACGACAAACACCTCGCACGATCAAGTCGATGGATACCCCGGCTTTTGAGGCCTTGTATAACTTTTGAATGATTAAAGGGTCCTCCAGGCTGTTCATCTTTGCAATGATACGTGCAGGTTCGCCATTGGAGGCCGCCTCGGTTTCAAATTGAATCAGTTGCTGAAAGTTCCTGCGCATGAAATTCGGAGCAACATACAACCTTTCATAGTGCTGCTCTGGAGCATAGCCTGTTAAATAGTTAAACAGAGCTGAAGAGTCAGAAGCAATTTTTTCATCACACGTAAAAAAGCCGATGTCTTCATAAAGCTGTGCGGTGTGAGGATGATAGTTCCCGGTTCCCAGGTGTACATAGCGCCGAATGCGATCCCCTTCCTGCCGAACAACAACGGTTACTTTGGTATGTATCTTCAGCCCTGCAAGTCCATAAGATACATGCACTCCTGCTTTTTCCAGTTTCAGAGCCCATTCGATGTTTCGTTCCTCATCGAATCTGGCTTTCAACTCAACCAACACGGCGACCTGTTTACCGGCATCAGCGGCTCGCATGAGGGCATGCATCAACGGAGAGTCGCTGGAGGTGCGATACAAGGTTTGCTTAATCGCCAAAACCTGGTCATCCTGGGCAGATTCTTCAATAAATCTTTGTACCGACGATTCAAAACTATGATAAGGGTGATGCACAAGAAAATCGCCTTGCCTGATGATATCAAAAACCGAAGGAGACTCTTCATCAAGTTCATGGCGGAATACCGGATGCAAAGAAGGGGTCCAGGTGTTGGATTTTAAATGGCGAAAGCCCTCTAAATCGTATAGCTCGACAGCATCCGCTAAACCTATGAGACCGTTCATCATGAAAACTTCATTGCGATGAACATTCATCCTTGTGAGCAAAAGCTCCACGATGTGGTCCGGTGTATTTTCTTCAATCTCAATGCGTACAATTTCAGCAAACCGGCGCTCTCTTAACTCTTCTTCAATAATTTCGAGCAGGTCGTCGGCCTCCTCCTCATTTCGCTCAACATCGGCACTCCGGGTTACTCTGAATATATGGGCTGATAAAATCTCCGCTCCCGGAAACAGCCGATGCAGATGATTTTTAATAACATCATCAATCGCGACCAGTGTAACATGATCGCTACTTCGATCAGCAATGAGCCATCGCGGACGGTTAGATGGTATCTTTATCCTCGCGAATAAAAGCTCACTCGTCCTGGGATCGCGCAATTCAACAGCCAAGCTCAGGCTCTTATTGGAAATCAGCGGAAACGGATGCGACTGATCAACAACCAAGGGTGTTAATATGGGATACAACTGATGTTCAAAATACTCATCGATTTCCTGCCGCTGCGTCTGATTTAAATCATGATAATTTTTAAACTGTATCCCGTGGTGATCCAAAGAAGGAAGTAATTGATCAAAAAAACAGGATCGATAGGAATGGATCATCCGATAAACATCTTCCCGGATGGCCGTCAGTTGTTCTTGAGGAGACATCCCGTCAACCGATAAATCATTGACACCGGCAAGATTCTGCCGTTTTAGTCCACCTACACGTTTTTGAAAGAATTCATCCAGGTTACTGCAAACGATCCCGATAAATTTGACCCGCTCGAGTAGTGGATTCCGGGAATCGAAAGCTTCTTCGAGCACTCTCCAGTTGAATTTCAGCCAACTGAGCTCATAATTGTTAAAATACTCTTTACCTAATATGTTGAGTTCATCATAACCGGTAATCGAATGTTTGCTGCGAACTTTTTGATATAAATCCTGATATTTGCCTTCTTGATGGGTTTTCGACTCGTTTTTTTGAAGGTGATGATGGAGGGGATCATACACCGGGTAATCCGGAGAAAAAATCGAGATGCGTTCCCTGTCGGGCTTTTCATCATTGTGATCAGTTTGATCCGGTAGCCGGTGAGATTTAGCCATGAAATAATCGTATTTTCAACGGTGGGAATCTTATATCAATGTAACATATTCAACATATACATAGTATCATACCGAAACGTAGTAATACAAATTTAATATGGCCACCAACCCGCTTTTAAACCCGGATGAACCCGAAGAGGAGTTTGAACAAAACCTGCGTCCGGTTACCCTTGATGATTTTGTAGGGCAGCCCAAAGTAATTAAAAACCTGAGTGTTTTTATTCAGGCGGCCCGCAAGCGGGAGGAGGCTCTTGACCATGTATTGTTTTCAGGTCCTCCGGGTTTGGGTAAAACAACACTGGCTTACATTGTCGGCAACGAGATGAAGTCCAACGTTCAAACGACCTCAGGTCCGGTACTTGAAAAACCGGGTGACCTCGCCGGCATGCTCACCAAACTTGATGAAGGGGATGTTTTATTTATTGATGAAATCCACCGGCTCAACCCGGTCGTAGAGGAATACCTGTATTCGGCGATGGAGGACTACTGTCTGGATATCGTTATTGATACCGGCCCCAACGCCCGAAGCATTCAGGTGGAACTAAAACCTTTTACCCTCATTGGAGCCACGACACGCAAAGGGTTGCTGACTGCTCCTCTTCGTGCCCGATTCAGTATCGACCTGCGCCTTGATTATTACGATTCCGAACTCCTGAAAAGGATTGCCGTCCGTACAGCCGGAATACTTAACTGTCCGATTTCCGAAGACGGGGCTATGGAAATTGCTCGTCGTAGCCGTGGAACCCCGCGAATTGTAAACAAACTGCTCCGCCGTACCCGCGATTTTGCTCAAGTCGACAATAAAGACACCATAGACAAAGAAACGGCAGATGAAGCCTTAAATGCCTTAGATGTCGACCAAAATGGTCTTGACGAAATGGATATCCGGATACTTTCGGTATTAATCCAAAATTATAAAGGCGGCCCGGCCGGACTCGGAACGCTCTCAGTGGCTGTCGGAGAGGAAAAAGGTACCATCGAAGAAGTGTACGAGCCTTTTCTTATCCAGGAGGGATTTCTTCAACGAACACCCAAAGGACGCGTAGCAACAGGACGAGCCTTTGAATACCTTGGCATGCAGCCTCCTTCATCAGCAGCGGATACCCCGAATCTGTTTACTAATGATTAAGGGTCGGGTTTAATCCACGTGTTGAATTCCGCGGGTTCTCGTCCTTGAATTATGGTAACTCTGACCGGTATCAAGGGGTATATTTTCGTTGGATTTGATTCGCAGCCCCTTCCAGTTACATCGTTTACAATAAAATCTGCGAAACGGCATTAGTTTGCTGACAGAACGTTGCCAGTTTTTTCTCTTAATTCGAGACAGCGGAAATGAACATGAAGGGCAATGCGTATTTGTAAGCCGTTCTGAGTTCCGCAGTCTCCATCGAATTCGGGCGAAAACAACTGCAGTGAACACAAATGCTGCGATGATCGTAAGTAACAGGCTGATTTCAATACTGCTGAGCAGTTGTGATGGTTCTAATGTTGAAAACAACCAAACCACCAGGGCTTCGACATCAGCTTCAAGATTATAAGTCAGTTCAGTAAGGCCTAATTTTCTTACAAAAAATAAATAGATAATTAGGGCTATCGCAGCAACCATGAATAACTCGAAAAATATGGAACGGTGCAGCTTATTCAGCAATTTCAATTACTTAGCACATTAAGTTTCGTATACGCAGTTATAGTATAATTTTTGTATGTTACGGCGCTTGACGGTTAAGCACCAATACAGCGCATAATGAATAATAAAGAACGCAAAAACAAATAATAACAGATCAATGAAAAATCTTTTCACATCAGAATCGGTCTCCGAAGGCCATCCTGATAAAGTATCTGATCAAGTTTCCGACGGTATTCTTGACGCGATGCTTGCTCAAGACTCAAGTTCCCGAGTAGCTGTTGAAACTCTCGTAACTACCGGTCTTGCAGTAGTATCCGGAGAGGTTACTACTAAAGCTCAAATCGACGTTCAGGATGTAGTCCGCAATATCATTCGCGACATTGGCTACACCAAAGCAAGCTATCGTTTTGATGCCGAATCTTGTGGCGTGCTTACCAGTCTTCACCGGCAAAGTCCTGATATCGCCATGGGCGTAGACGAAGGTGACGATAAAGACCAGGGTGCCGGTGACCAGGGCATGATGTTCGGTTTCGCCAACAAAGAAACCAGCTCTTACATGCCTTTGTCAATCCAGCTTTCTCACGACTTGGTTCGTGAACTGGCAAACATCAGGAA
The DNA here is from genome assembly GCA_007135115.1 of Balneolales bacterium. GTDB lineage: Bacteria > Bacteroidota > Rhodothermia > Balneolales > Natronogracilivirgulaceae > SLJN01. The sequence continues at coordinate 17,198 of SLJN01000233.1, read as the reverse complement.
GAACAGCAATGACATGCCTTACCTCGGCCCTGATAGCAAGAGCCAGGTAACAGTTGAGTATGATGAAAACCAAAAAGCAAAGCGTATCGACGCTCTGGTTATCTCTACTCAGCACGATGCGGATGTAACTCAGGATAAAATTAAAGAAGACGTCCGTAAGAACCTTTTCCCTAAGGTGCTTCCTGAAAACATGATTGACGATGAAACCAATATTTTCATCAACCCGACCGGAAAATTCGTTGTAGGTGGTCCTCATGGCGATACAGGCCTTACCGGACGTAAAATTATTGTTGATACCTACGGCGGTCACGGCGCTCACGGCGGTGGAGCTTTCTCCGGTAAAGATCCTTCGAAGGTTGACCGCAGCGCTGCTTATGCTGCTCGTCACATCGCCAAAAATATCGTAGCTGCTGACCTTGCTGACGAATGCCTCGTTCAGCTGGCTTATGCAATTGGTGTTGCTGACCCGGTTTCCATTAACGTTAAAACTTATGGCACCGGCAAAGTAGACGACGCCGCACTTGCTGAAGCAGCCAGAAAAACCTTCGATTGCCGCCCTAAAGGCATCGTTGAGCGATTTGACCTGCTGCGTCCTATTTACAAGAAAACTGCAGCTTACGGTCACTTCGGTCGTGACGATTTCCCTTGGGAAAAACTCGACTATGTTGATAAAATCGCCAACGCTGTGAAGTAATCATTGCGCGATTTTCACGCCACAATTACAAAGGCACCTTTCAGCTTTTCTGAGAGGTGCCTTTTTTGTTATGAGGAAGCTATTTATATTGATCTTGTAGCAAATTTTCAAAGATTGTGTAAGGATTACCTGCAAACTTGCTCTTTTATGGTATAAGATTTTGTGTTCAATGTAGGTTATAATGAGGCAATCGATGTTGTAGTTATAATTTATTCTTTTTTTAAAGGGTTAATCCGGAGCGGATCAAATGCACTCAACAGTTGGTCAACCGTTTCGGTATATTGATGTGTGTGAGATGAGCTTATAATTGGAATAAACGAAGCTCATCAATCAAATCCGGTTCCAAATTGATTGGAAAAATAAAATGTGAATTTTATTCAAATAACTTTGATGTGATAGTAATCGGAAATGGTAGCAAAAATACCGGCATAGTTTTAGCAAGACAGGATTAACCTATGGCAAAGCAACAGGAACTTACTGTCTTAATAAATAAGATGAAAAGCGGGGATCATCAAGTTGCGGATCAACTTATGCCGCTTCTTTATGATGAACTCTATGACATCGCTCGCAAACGACGTGTCAAGTGGCAGGGCGGACATACCATGAACACTACGGCTCTTGTTCATGAAGCGTTTATTAAACTTCAGAATAGTTCCGAACTTTCCTGGAATAATCGGTACCATTTCTTGTCAGTGGCATCAAGGGCGATGCGTTGTATCCTCGTAGATCATGCCCGAAAACATAAGGCAGCCAAACGAGGCGGCCAGCAAAAAAGTGATCTTGAGTTTGACGACCAACTACTTTGCTCTTCAGAAAAGGCTGATGATATCCTCGCCCTTGAAGAAGCACTTAAAAGGCTCGAAAAGATAGACGAGCGATGCAGCAAAATCGTCGAATACCGTTTTTTTGGCGGGCTCAATATTGAAGAAACAGCCGGTGTGCTCAATGTTTCTACAGCTACTGTAAAAAGGGGATGGCAATTTGCCAAAACCTGGCTATTCCAGGAAATCAAACAGCAACTTGACTGACGATACAGTTATGGGTGATGAGATTTACAAAAAGCTATATACCCTTTACACAGAGTTGCTTAACCTGCCTTCCGACAAGCAAAAGGCTTTTATTGAAGAAAATGCCGACTCTGCTGAACTCAAAGAAAAATTACTTGAGTTCTTAGATACTCAGGAGCAGGCGGACAGTTTTTTCGATGAACTTTTTACCGAAACCGTTCAGACCTCCAAGCAAGAAGAAGACGTTCCCGATAAAATCGGGCCTTATGAAATAGTTGCACCTGCCGGGCGTGGCGGAATGAGTACTGTATATAAAGCCCGTCACGAGCTACACAACGGTGATAAATATGTAGCACTAAAAGTTCTTCGTAAAGGTCTTGATACGGAAGACATCATTATCCGTTTTCATCAGGAGCGTAAACTTCTTTCGGGATTAAATCATCCCAACATTGCTGGTTTTCTGGATGCCGGAAGTACCGACAAAGGCCGCCCCTGGATTGCAATGGACTATATTGACGGGCTGCCGATCACAGAGTACTGTAAAAAATACAAACTGGGGTTCAACGCCCGACTCAAGCTCTTTAGAAAAGTTTGTGAAGTCGTTCAATATGCGCATCAGCAACTGGTTATTCATCGGGATCTGAAACCAGATAACATCATGGTGACCGATGATGGGAACATTATTCTTTTGGATTTCGGTATCGCCAAGATATTTGAACCTGACAACCCCGAATATACCACCCCCGGGTTTAAAGGAATGACCCCGGAATATGCCTCGCCTGAACAAAAACGAGGCTTATCGCTTTCAACTTCAAGTGATCAATATTCTCTCGGGGTAATTTTATATAAGCTTCTTACCGGCATCCGGGCTGAGGATGCTCTCGGAGACACCGAGACCTATAATGACTTATCTGCTGCGCCACTGCCCAAACCACCGAGCGCCATTTGCAGCTCGGAAGATTTTAACGATAGCTTCAGTTATGAAGAGTTAGGCCTTACTCCGGCTGCATTACAAAAGGAATTAAGCGGTGATATTGACACCATAATCCTCAAGTGCCTGCAACCGGATCCAAATCAGCGCTATAGTTCGCTTGACGGTCTGATCAAAGATATTGATAACTACTTTGTGGGTAATCCCATTTCGGCGCGAACACCGAGTATTGGCTATCAGGCACGTAAGTTTATCAAGAGGAATAAAATTGAAGTTTCTGTTGCTGTCGGCTTCATACTTACAGTCTGCTTCCTTGCTGGCTTCGCATTCTATTACGCCATTGAACGAGATCGATTTGCACAGGAGTTAGAAGCCGAAAGAGACCACGCAGAAGCCGTTTCAGGTTTCATGACAACAGTCTTTCAGTATGCTGATCCTATTGATGGTGATGAAATTGTAGCCGATGCTGAGGCTATGATTGATTATTCTGAAACTGAGGTCCTTCAAAATAAAAACAACCGCTCTCCTCGGCTAACAACTACTTTTCTTGAAACGCTGACAACAATCCGAATGAATATCGGTCAGTATGAAGAAGCAGCTGAAATTGCAAATAAAAATCTGAACTACATAAGGGACTTAACAAATGATGAGTTGAATGATGAACTTATCTATCAGGTAAAATTAACATCTATTAAAGCTTTAGGACATAATAATGAATTTGAAACTACACGGGAAGTCTTAAACACCCTCGAGTCAGAGTACGCTCATGTGGCAGAAGAAGACAATGAAATGAAAGCTTATCTGTATCACCATAAATCCTGGATTTATTTTCGTAAGGATTATGATTTTGATAATGCTTTAACATCTCAAAGAAAAGCTGTAGAGCTTGCCGAAAAAGCTGATATCCAGGTAGGAAAGGCCAACTTTTATCAAAACAAAAGCTCCATTCTGCGAGCTGCAGATCGTGAAGATGAAGCCATTGAGCCTATGGAAAAGGCTGTGGCACTAGCACAAAAAGAATATGGTGAAAGTCATCCTTACACTGCTTCCATCTTACAGACTTATGCCACAATGTTGCGTAGTATAGACAACTATGAACAAGCAGCGCACTATTCTCGTAAAGCTCTGGAAATTCGTGAAGATCAACTTGGTAAAGAACATCCGGGGGTTGCATCTTCTTACTTCAACCTTGGGCGAATTTATCGGGTTAAAGGTCAATATGAAAAAGCAAAAGACGCTTATGAGACCTCATTACATATAAGGAAAGAGTTATACGGAGAAAATAATTATCGCATTGGCTCGGCCAAAAACAGTTTGGGTGTACTTTATCGTCGCCTTGGAGAATATGAAAAAGCAATTGATAGTTACAACAGAGCTCTGGAAATCTATGAAACAAACTATGGCGAGGACCACCCTCAGCTCGCCGTAACTTTAAATAATCTCGGCTTCCTTCACCAAAATCTGGAAAACTACGACGAAAGCATACGATTTTTTCGAAGAGCTCTTGCAATCAGACGTGAGACTTATGGCGATGAACATACACAAACGACTTCTGTATACAACAACCTTGCCCGCTCGCTTTACGAAAAACGGAATATTGAAGAAGCGGCCGAACTCTACAAAAAAGTATATAAGCTGGAACGCGATGTTCACGAAGACTATGAAACAGCTGTGACGCGATTGAGTTATTATGTAGAAAGTCTGCGACTTCTTGGTTACTCAGATGAAAGCGTACATAATTTAGAAGAAGCCATTGATTTATTCGGTAACAAATTAGATAAAGGGGAGTCCGAATGGGTCAGGCTGAAGGTCGTTTACGGTATCTATTTAAGGTATAACGGAGACTATGAGCAGTCCGGGGAGATATTTGAAAGATTAACCTCATTTGTTGATGACGATCCTGAAGGACAAAGTTATATAGATGCACGGATATATTCGGGCGCCGGCTTTGTTGAAACCGAAAAAGGCAACTACGAACAGGCATTAGAGCCCATGAAGAAAGCACACTCGATAATGGTTGAAAACCTTAATCAATATACCCATACCACTTCAAGTATATATAACCATTTAGGTCAAATTTACCATAAGTTGAACGACACCCAAAAATCTATTGATCACTTAGACAAAGCGATTTCTATACAACAGGATAGTCTGGATAACCAGTACTCAGAATTTTATGCTCGAGCAAATAAAAATCTTGCAGAAGTTTATCTCTCCAAAAATGCTTATAACCAAGCTCTGGATCACTATAAGAACGCCTTAGAGTCGCTGAGGGTAAACCCTAACGGTATTACCATGGTAGATAAGGATGAGGTTCTCCAAGTTATTGCCACCACTTATGATTATTTAGGTGACCCTGCCAAGTCCGACGAATACCTTGAACAGGTTACATCACGAGACCCCTGATTGTAGAATACCACAGGTATTGGGTAAACCATTTCCACTCATGAGAGTTTTCAAACCCCTTTTTGAGCATAGCTAAGTTTTAAGGTACCCTGTCTCCTTCCACTAATTCACAGTTGTGAAATCATTTTAGATTGGCGTCTCACCAGCAATGTAACTTCAGTTACTATTTCTTCGTAACATTGTATTGTATTCATCTTTACCGGGACACTTACAAGTACATGCAATGCTCGAAGCAATCCAAAAATCCTATTTCTCAGATCACTTTCGCATCGAAAAAGACGGGGAAGAAGTCTGCGAAATCCACATTTCAAACTGGTCTGAAAAAGCTGATATACGCATTAACGGCAAAGAAACCTGATTTTATCGGGAGCATTATTTCAGCGGAGATTTTTTACTTGAGTTTGAGGGTAAAATCCTGGCCCGTGCCAAAGGCAGTCAACTATTCAACTGCAGGTAAATGACCAACATTTTACGATAGAACCCAAAAGCTGGTTTTCTATGACTTATCTCATCAAGCAGGGACACCAGAACCTGGGCAGCATCTATCGTAAAGGCTTTTTTTCCAAATGCAGCCAGGCTGACCTACCTGAAAACTGGCCGGTTGCATTACAGGCATTTGTATTTACACTTGTCTTTATCCTTTGGAAGCGATTTGAGTCAGCCGCTGTCGCCGGCAGTTAACCACATCTCCCGCCTGTAAAATTAAAATCATTGCCCGGTGTAACTTACATGATCCATTCCCGGCAAATTTTACGAAATAGTAATATGCAGTACCTTTTTTACTCTCAATGAATAGCAACCAATTTCATTCAGTTTATAAATCTTACATCAAAGCAACCCCCAAGAGAGATACAACAAGGCAGGCCGGAATGCCATCCGGTCTGCCTTTTTAAATAGCTACAAAAACTTATTGATTCTGTTTTTAATCAAAATCTTCGATTCGAACATCGGATGCTTCCATCTCATCCTGCATCTGCCGGGCAACTTCTTCGACATCATCCATCACACGGAGTACATTTTTCCCGGCAATCTTTTTTAGTTCTTCCTCGGTGTACCCGCGACTAAGCAATTCAGCAAACAGATCCGGATAGGTCGTCACATCTTCAAGGCCTTCGGGAAGAACGGTTATGCCATCATAATCACCCCCGATACCGATATATTCAACTCCGATTTCATCCCGAACGTGGTCAATATGATCGGCAACATCTTCAATATCCGGCAACGGCATGGGATTTTCATCATCCCACTGATCACGTTTTTCACTTCGTGTATCCGGATCATGCGGATAAAGAGAATTCAGCCTGGCGTTGTATGCACTTCGTTCGGCGTAGTACTCGCGCATCTCATTGGAAACAAAAGAGACTACGTAGGTGATCATCACCACACCATCATTTTCGGCCACTTTATGAAGTACATCATCGGGCACGTTACGCGGGTGCGGGACCAGTTCTTTTGCGGATGAATGCGAGAAAATCACCGGTGCACGGGTTGCATCAAGAGCATCGCGCATGGTATTCGCGGATACGTGGGAAAGATCAACCAGCATACCCAGTCGGTTCATTTCTTTGATCACCTCTTCGCCAAACTCCGTTAACCCGTAATGTTCGGGATCATCCGAAGCCGCATCCGCCCAATCAAGGTGGTCATTATGGGTGATGGTCATATACCGCGCCCCCATGTTGTAAAACATCCGGAGCATGGCGAGAGAATTATTAATAGAGTGGCCACCCTCCATACCGATTAATGAGGCAACTTTGCCCTCATCAAAAATTCTTCTTACATCGTCGGCGGTGTAGGCCATTTCGAGATCGTCATTGAAACGGTCGACCATACGATAGACAAAATCAATCTGAGCCATCGTCTCTTGCACGGCCTCGGTGCCTGTTATACTGGATGGGATATATACCGACCAGAACTGTCCACCAACACGACCTTCCCGGAGTCTTGGCAAATCGGTATGCATCGGCGGATTGAGATCTTTGGTTGATTGCGCAAAGTCAATACTATCCAACCGGTGATCAACTCTCTGCCGGTATTGCCACGGCACATCATTATGACCGTCAATCAACGGCACCTGCTCCAGTATCTGTTTAGCCTGATCCATATACTGGTCTCTGGATTGAGCATTACAATCTAATCCCATTACCAATAGCATCGAAAAAATGAGAAATACGGTAAGTCCCTTCATCATCAATATGTGGTTTGTGTTTTGATATTTGCAAGTTGGCCAAAATTTAAAATAAATCCTGACCAAGTGATATTCAGCATATTTTAAGCATAAAAGAATTAACGGTAAGCTGACGAGAAATCAAAATGGAATACCTTTATGATTTCATTGTTGGCAGGAGTTATTGCTCGTCTTCCAGGTCTGAAATCATTTCATCAACCTGATCCCAAAACTCCGGATCCTTCATGACCATGATTTCAAAATCCTGCTGCATGTGCTGTTGCATAAAGTGAAACCATACGGCAAACTGCATATCGGTAAACAACAGACTCAGCATAACCGGATCCCCGTCATGAGACCGGCCGTAATACGTAGAAGTGAGCACCCCCGGCAAGCTTCCGCCCTTGGTTCCGAATCGCATAAAATCTTCCTGAATGCGCTCGTGGGTCATCGGCCACTCCAAAAACTCCTGCATAATCCCGGATATCTCTTCGGATATAAACGTTCCGAGAAAAATATCTCTCATAATCTCAGCATAAGCCCTCGCGCTTCCTTTCGGGGATAACTCCGTGGCCATAGAGCGCTGCATCGTCAGACTCAGGTTAAGCCTGCCTCCATCCAACCTTTCCTGCTCGGCATTTCTGAATTCTTCATCTTCTTTCATCCTGGCCGACATGGCATAGGCTTCATCCATAAACTGATCGCGCTCCCATTCTAAGTAGGTCTCCAGCCGCTCTTCCGGCTCATCTTGATGCTCGTTATTTTCCCAAAGCAAATAAGCGCCGTTTATCGGAAAGGGCAGCTCTAAGCCTTCATGATCAAGTTGGTCGATGAGCTCTTCGAGATTATCCCGACCGGTTTTATGGATCAGGTAATCGGTTGCAGCATTATCGCTCCAGCGGATCATTGCCTGAATGACTTCCCGTAAAGCCAGATGGTCCTGGCGGATTAAACCTTCGTCTTCAAAATAGGCAAAGGCCTGTTGGTGAGCATCTCCGTCTGTACCCGGTAAATAGTGTGCTTCAACTTCTTCCACCGGCACCATCTGATCGGGATCGAGTTCCCCGGCCTCTATCAGTCGGGCTACTTCCGCCAGAATGATTACTTTATACACCGAAGCTACCGGCTGCATCTGATCAGCACGCCATTGCAGGACCTCATCTTCATCATTTAACCTAATGGCATAAAAGGCTACTTTTTCCGGGTTGCCTTCGATATATGTCAACAGATCTTCGGGCTCTTCGATCTGTTCAACCCATTCGTTGCCTTCGTTGAGGGCTTCATAATTATCAAGAACAAAGCGAATCGTATCCCATTGCCAGATGGCGAGCAGCCCAAAAAGTCCGATAATAATTGCCAGAGCTATACCTGCAAGCTTCAGCCCTTTAACCATAAAACCCCTCAGAAAGTAGGGGTGAGCAGAGCTCCGGGACTCTAATCACCCAATTTGAAAACAAATATGATAAACAGTACCAAAAGCGCTGTTGTACCGCCGAGAATCAACTCTGCTCCAAGGTCGAGAAAGTAAAAAATTCCGCCGCCTACCAATGAAGAGAGCGCAGCACTGATTAGATTGGTATTTACAGATACTTTTTCACTCTGTACAAATACACTAAACAGCCATCCAACTATCAGGCCGATAATGAGAAGCCAAACAACTACTTGCCATTCCATAAACAAAGAGGTGTCATTGATTTTAAATTTCAGTTAACAGCCGCATAAATTACGTTGATAAAATCTTTTGTTCCACCCGTGTTTCAGGGGTGAATGAAATTCAGATTACGGCGTTAGATTTACAACCGGCAGCTACATTTGAAAATATACACAACTTCGTGAAAAAGATTATTCATATTGATATGGACGCCTTTTACGCGTCTGTAGAACAGCGGGATGATCCAAGCCTTCAGGGAAAGCCGGTTGTCGTTGGCGGAAGCCCCGAGGGTAGAGGTGTGGTAGCTGCCGCCAGTTACGAAGCGCGAAATTTCGGTATCAGATCAGCTATGCCGGCAGCTCAGGCTATCCGGCTTTGTCCGGATGCCATATTTGTAAAACCCCGGTTCGAGGTTTACCGCGAGATTTCGTTGCACATCCGCTCAATATTTCGTGAGTATACCGACCTTGTGGAGCCACTATCATTGGATGAGGCCTATTTAGATGTAACCGAAAATCACAAAAACAACCCTTCTGCAACGCTGATTGCCCGGGAGCTCAAAAAACGAATTAAAGACGAAACCAGGCTGAATGCTTCGGCCGGCGTGGCAGCAAATAAGTTTCTGGCCAAAATCGCCTCTGATCTCGATAAGCCAGACGGACTCGCCATCATTACGCCTGAAAAGGCAGAGGCGTTCATTGCTGAATTGCCCATTGGCAAATTTCATGGTATCGGTAAAGCCACGGAAACCAAGATGCATAATCTTGGCATCTATAATGGCGCCGACTTGCGGTCGTGGCCTGAGAAGGATTTATACCGACATTTCGGTAAAGCTGCCGGATTTTATCACGCCATTGCTCGAGGCGAAGATCCACGGGAAGTAAAACCACACCGGATTCGAAAATCCGTAGGTGCCGAACGTACGTTTCGGCAGGATCAGCACGATGTTGAATGGATGCGAAATTTTTTGGCGGATCTGGCAGAAAAAGTGGCGCAGCGACTTCAAAAAATTAATGTCACCGGTAAAACCATCTCCCTGAAACTCCGGTATGATGATTTTGAGACCATCACCCGAGCGGGCTCCTTGCAACACCCGACCAATGAAGCTGATATCATCACAAAAACCATTCATCAACTGCTGGAAGAGACGCAGGCCGGTACCCGCAAAGTCCGCCTGCTGGGAATCACCGTATCCAATTTGATCCACCCCAACCAAACTGAGATCGGTGAACAGCTTGAGTTGGATTTTAATAACAATCTCAATTCGAAATAATGGTAATTAAGGCTATAGCTTTTGCTTTTCATAATAATATACCCAACCTAAACCTTTCTTATGAGGCAGGTGTTTAGATCATAGCTCGGTAGCGGTTGGATTATAGAAACACTTTAATAAATTGAGTTTTAGTGAGTAATATCTATTTTCGGTATAGGACTTGTAGAGTTGGTTCAAAAAAAAATAGAAAAATACCCCTCTCTTTGATGATTTGATGAGTTGGAGGGTCAGACGAATTCCCCTTTATAAAAATGTAGGATGACTTTTGGAAATCAATGTACTTTTATTTGATGACGCTGAGTTGCTCGATTGGGCAGGGCCGGTTGAAGTTTTTCAATCAGCAGCTCGCTTTGTTCCGGACCCTGTTACCATCCGGTTTCTGGGATATGGCAACCAACGGATTCATTCCGGTGGGCTGGTTTTATACTGCAACGGGCTGTGGGGAGGTGACAAAAAGTTATTTCCCGACCTGGTCATTTTACCGGGTGGTTCCGGTGTGAAACGTCTCTACACGGATATGACCAAAAATAATCTTCAGAACCTGCTACAATCCGGAGCTTCGATTGCATCGGTATGCACGGGTTCACTACTATTAGCCCATGCCGGCCTTTTGGATGGCCGTGATGCAACAACACATCACGAAAATATTGATCAGCTTGCACGCATGGCACCGGATTGCCATATTCAGAGGAATGTGCGCTATACTGATTCCTCTCCCGTTTTCACTGCCGCAGGTGTCAGCGCCGGGATCGATTTGGCCTTATGGCTGGTTGCCCGGAAATGGGGACTGGATCTGGCGACACAAACGGCAAACTTTATGGAATATCCGAGTGATGGAATCAAACAACCTGAACACACAAACGACTGATCCGGAACAACATCCGGAAAATCCTGCCCAACAATCACGCCCCGAACCTTCACGAAAAATTGATCCCAAAGCGATCCCTGCCTGGCGAATTTCGGGCGGACTCGCTTCTTTGTTTTATTGGATTTTTCCCCTCATGCTGGGTTCCATCTACTGGGGAACAGCTTGGCAATGGCCTATTGCGGCTTTGGGCGTACTGGTTATGGTCAACTCCGGTCTGCAGGCTTCGCTAATCCCCTACGTTCGATGGCGACATTGGCGCTACTCCATCGATGAACACGAGATTGATCTCAAACGTGGGATATTGATTATCACCCGGACACTCATCCCCATTAAACGCGTGCAACACGTTGATACCCGGCAAGGACCGATACTACGCCACTTTGGTCTGGCCACGGTTACCATCTCAACAGCCGCCACAACGCACGAAATTCCCGCTCTCTCGGAAGAGGTAGCCGACGAAGCCCGAAACCGAATTTCCAACTTTGCCAGACTTGCCAAAGATGATGATGTCTGAACCCCGCCGGCAGCACCCGGTAGCGACAATTACGAATGTCTTACGGATACTACGGGAAATGCTGATCCCGCTGATCATCGTCCTGGTTGTCGGTGGAGGTGGTGACCGGCCAATGGCTGCAAACCTCGCCGGTCTGGGAATGATCATTACCGTGTTACTGGCTTGGGGAATCCTCTCCTGGATGTTCTATACCTTCCGCATCGAAGAAGAGGAACTGCGCATCGAATATGGAATATTCGTCAAAAAGAAGCTGTATATCCCGCGCCACCGGATTCAAGTGATTGATGTAACGGCCGGACCCATCCAGCGACTATTCGGGCTGGTTTCCCTGAAGGTTCAAACAGCCGGGGAGTCAAAACCTGAAGCGGAAATTTCGGCTGTCACCCGAGAGATAGCCGATCAGATACGGGATGAGTTGATGCCCGAGGAAGCCGAAGAATCGACAGATGTAACCGGTGAGACGCCTGCAGTAAAACGAAATTCGATTCTGAGCAGCCGAAGAATTTCAAAAAAACATTTGCTGATTGCCGCCTCCACTTCGGGCAGTTTTGGCGTTGTCCTTTCCATTATTGGTACCATCTTCGCTCAGGCCGATCACGTTTTTTCGGAATCGGAAGTTGAGGCCTTTATTGAGCAGGCCGCCCAAACCGGAACCGAAATTCTGATTTATGCCGTCATCATGATGGTCATCCTCGCCTGGCTTCTTGCGCTGCTGGGTACCGTTATTCGATTCGCCGGATTTACGGTAAATAAAAAGAAAGATGAGATCATCATTCAACGCGGTTTGTTTGAGCGAAAAACCATGACCATTCCCTACAATCGCATTCAAGCCATTCGCATCGTAGAGGGAATCCTGCGACAACCCTTCGGCTATGCGACTTTATATGTTGAAAGTGCCGGCTATGGAGATGAAGGAGGACAAAGCACGGTGCTTTTCCCCCTGATCCACAGAAGCAAGATCTCCGAATTTATTGAAGAGATGGTTCCGGAGTATCATGACAGCGCCGACCTCATCAAACCACCACCCCGTGCGATCACCCGTTATATGATCAAAACGGCTCTTCCACTATTGGTCGTCACCGGAATCATTGCCATTGTTGCTCAAGGCTATTATGCGCTATTATTAACCACTCCCGCCCTGCTTTGGGGGATACTACGCTTTCGCGACGCCAGGATTGGAACGACCGATCAAACGCTGTTAATGCGTTTTCGCAGACTTGCCCGTACTACAGCTATCATCAAGAAATACCGGATTCAATCGGCAGATACCAGTAGCACATTTATTCAACGCCGCCGGGATTTGATTTCGGTGAGTGCTACCGTAGCATCCGGCACCAGCGGCTCTTCTTTTACGGTGGATGAACTCGACGATACCTATTACGAGCCCTTCGTGAACTGGTTGGCAGAACCCGGATAAGATAATTTTACGAATTTAAGTCTAACCCGCTGTGATTGCTGCGATACAAAGAGAGCAACAAAATCTTATTAGTTCGTTAAAGGACATGGCGGTTCCGTAAACCATCTGTTTTAGCATGTTTATGGAATGATTTACGCCTCATTTTTCTTATATTCAGGGTCTTTGCGAGCCAATTCACCATGTGAATACAACAGGTGCGCAATGCTCTTTGGCATGATTGGCATGTAAGTAAATTCGAACAAACCAGAATATTTTGATGTCTAACAAATTAGACCAACTTAAAGATATATTGAATAACCGAATTATGGTGCTGGACGGAGCTATGGGCACCATGATTCAAAAGCACCAATTCTCCGAAGAAGATTACCGTGGGGAAAGATTCAAGGACTACCATACCGATCTACAGGGTAATAACGATCTCCTCAGTATAACCCAACCCGATATCATCAAAGATATTCACCGGCAATGGCTGGAAGCCGGTTCTGATATCATCGAAACAAATACGTTCAGCTCCACAACCATCGCTCAGGCCGATTACGACATGGAAAACCTTGTCGATGAGCTGAACATCGAGTCGGCGCGATTAGCACGCGAAGCGGCTGACGAATACACCGAAAAAAACCCTGATAAACCACGTTTTGTTGCCGGTGCCATCGGCCCTACGAACAGAACCCTTTCCATCTCCCCAGATGTGAATGACCCCGGTTACCGTGCAACCGACTTCGATGAAGTGCGAGAAAGCTATTACCAGCAAATTGTAGCGCTGGCTAAAGGTGGCGTAGATATTATCCTGTTGGAGACCATCTTCGACACCCTGAATGCAAAAGCCGCTATCCACGCACTTTATGATTATGAGGATAACCACGGTGAAGGTTTACCGGTGATGATTTCCGGTACGATTGTGGATAAAAGTGGACGTACGCTTTCCGGTCAGACAACCGAAGCATTTTATATCTCCGTTTCCCATACTCCGAACCTACTCAGCATCGGCCTGAACTGTGCGCTTGGTTCTAAAGAAATGCGCCCTTTCATTCAACAGCTTTCAAAAGTTGCTGAATGCTTTGTCAGCTTGTATCCGAATGCCGGTCTTCCCAATGAGTTCGGGGAGTATGATGAAACGGCGGACTACATGGCAGAACAAATTGACGGATATGCTCAAGAAGGCTTCATCAATATTGTGGGTGGATGTTGCGGTACGACCCCGGACCATCTCAGCGCAATGGCTGAAGCTGCAGCAAAACATCCTCCTCGCGAAATTCCCGAGCATCCGCGGAACATGCGTCTTTGTGGACTCGAGCCTTTCATTTACAAAGAAGGAGACACGTTTGTCAACATCGGTGAGCGAACCAATGTTACCGGCTCCAAGCGTTTTGAGCGGCTGATCAAAGAAGAAGATTACGAAGAAGCCCTGTCGGTCGCACTTGAGCAGGTTGAAAACGGCGCTCAGGTTATCGACGTGAACCTCGACGAGGGGATGATCGAATCCGACAAGGTGATGAAACAATTTCTGAACCTGATTGCAGCCGAACCGGATATCTCAAAGGTTCCGGTGATGGTCGACTCCTCTAAGTTCGAAGTCGTCGAAGCCGGCCTGAAGTGTCTGCAGGGTAAGTGTATCGTGAACTCCATCAGTTTGAAAAACGGACCGGAGGAGTTCAAAGAACAAGCCCGAACCTGTCTCAAGTACGGTGCTGCCGTTACGGTAATGGCATTTGACGAAGAAGGTCAGGCTGATAACTACGATCGCAGAATTGAAATCTGTGAACGTGCCTACAAAATCCTGACCGAAGAGGTTGGATTTCCTGCTCAGGATATCATCTTCGATCCCAACATTTTAACGGTAGCTACCGGTATCGACGAGCATAACAACTATGCCGTCGATTTCATCAACGCCACACAATGGATTAAGGAAAACCTGCCGCTGGCCAAAGTGAGTGGTGGTGTAAGTAACATTTCCTTCTCCTTCCGTGGAAACAATCCTGTCCGCGAAGCGATGCACTCTGCATTCCTGTACCATGCCATTAAGGCCGGTCTGGATATGGGTATCGTCAACGCCGGACAAATTGAAGTCTACGACGATATCAATGAAGAGCTTCTGGAAAAAGTGGAAGCCGTGCTGCTTAATAAGCACGAAAATGCTACCGAAGAGCTTGTTGATTTCGCTGAAACCTACAAGCAAGAGGCTCAGGATGAAGGCAAAAAAGACGAATGGCGCGAATGGCCTGTAGAAAAGCGTCTTGAGCATGCACTACTGAAAGGTATCGTAAGCAATATCATAGAGGATACCGAAGAAGCTCGTCAAAAATACACCTCTCCTTTGGAGGTTATTGAAGGCCCACTGATGGACGGCATGAACGTCGTCGGTGACCTGTTCGGTGAAGGAAAAATGTTTTTGCCGCAGGTGGTAAAAAGCGCCCGGGTAATGAAAAAATCCGTTGCTCACCTGATTCCTTACATTGAAGAGGAGAAAAAGCAGCAGGAAAACAAAGAGCCTCAGGCTAAGGTACTGTTGGCTACAGTGAAAGGGGACGTTCACGACATTGGTAAAAATATCGTGTCCGTCGTACTCTCCTGTAACAACTACGATGTTGTTGATATGGGCGTGATGCAACCGTGTGAAGCTATCCTTGAAAGAGCTCGTGAGGAAAAAGTTGATATCATCGGATTGAGCGGTTTGATTACACCATCACTCGATGAGATGGTTCATGTGGCTAAAGAAATGGAGAAAGCCGATTTCAAAGTCCCGCTATTGATTGGAGGTGCGACTACTTCACGCATCCATACAGCGGTAAAAATTGCGCCGAACTACTCAAATCCTGTAGTTCACGTGCTTGACGCTTCACGAAGTGTACCGGTGGTAAGCAACCTGGTCAACAAGAAGACCCGAGAGGAATACGCGGCTAAGATTGATGCCGAGTATACCCAGCTTCGCGAAGACCACGCCAACCGCAAGCAGACCAAGAATTATCTAACCCTTGAAGATGCCCGCGAGAACAAGTCGCCCATCGAATGGGATGGATATACTCCTCCGGAGCCGAATCAGCAAGGTATCGTAGAGTTAAGTGATTTCCCGCTGGAAGAAATCCGCCAGTACATTGACTGGACTCCATTTTTCCAGACCTGGCAGCTGAAAGGCAAATACCCCAAAATCTTTGATGACAAAGAAGTGGGTGAAGAAGCCAAAAAGCTCTATGACGATGCCAACGCGATGTTAGAGGACATCGTCAATAACAAAAAGCTGCAAGCTAAAGCCGTTTGTGGAATTTTCCCAGCTAACTCGGTTGGGGATAGTGTTGAGATTTATAAAGATGAATCTCGCAAAGAGGTCCTGAAAACTTTCCACATGCTGCGTCAGCAGACGGAAAAGCGTAAAGGGCAACCCAATCAGTCTCTTGCTGATTACGTAGCTCCTAAAGAAACCGGCATCAAAGATTATATGGGCGGATTTGCCGTCACAACCGGTATCGGCATCGAGAAGATGCTGGAGGAATACGAAAAAGAACATGATGATTACAACAACATCATGCTCAAAGCCGTGGCTGACCGACTTGCTGAGGCTTTCGCGGAACTGCTTCATGCAAAATGCCGAAAGGAAATCTGGGGTTACGAACCAGATGAAAAGCTTAACAATGAAGAGTTGATCAAAGAGAAGTACTCCGGTATTCGTCCGGCACCGGGTTACCCGGCCTGTCCGGAACACACCGAAAAGCGTACGCTTTTTGACCTTCTCGAAGTTGAAAAGCGAGCCGACATTGAATTAACCGACAGCTTTGCGATGTACCCGGCTTCCTCCGTGAGCGGTTTTTACTTCTCTCACCCGGAAAGCCGCTACTTCTCTCTTGGCAATATTGATAAAGATCAGATTGTCGACTATGCTCAGCGAAAAGGCATGAGCATCGAAGAAGCAGAGCGCTGGTTAGCTCCGAACATTGATTACAAGGGTTCTGCTGAAGAACTTCTTGAAGGCTCCGACAACGGAGCGGACGAAAAAGAAGCGGAAGTCGCGAAATAATTCATTTCCGCTTTTAGAACGGATTACATGCCAAGACCCCGGTGGAATTCAGTTTTCACCGGGGTTTTTTGTTGAATTTTGAGTGCACTCCGAAAGGTCAAAATAACTTGGTTTAACCTAAAAAGTCCGTAGCGCTGCGGAGGACGCCCGATTATAGCCCCGACCGTTCCGCTGGAAAGCGGATAAGGTCGGGGTTAATGGCGACACCTGTGATACCAAGTCCGGAGCCGCCGGAGGCGGCGTAGGACGGGCGAAAGT
>SLJN01000229.1 GCA_007135115.1 Balneolales bacterium | reverse complement strand
GATATCTGACCAGATACTCGCCCAGGCCCTCTCCCTGAGATTCCGGCGCGATATAAATTCTGCTCAGACATGCTGACCCGCCTTCATCAACCTTTATAGCACCGCATCCAGCGACAGCACCATTCAACTCAAGCACTAAAAGCTCCTGTTGCCCCGGTGGATAATGCTCCTTGAAATTGACCAGATCCGGATAGTCGTTTTCGGGATCATAAATCATATCATAGGATTCAAATACTCCCCGGATGATCTCCAGGATGCGGGAGGCATCTTCTAAGCGCGCAGGTCGGATTTTCGGGTTTTTGCTGTTCTTCATGACTGAAATATAATCCGGTTTTCACATCAACGGAAAACGACTCTTCTCTGCAACTTTTATGAATAATTTTATATTTAGGAAGAGTCTTGTAAAATCGGTGAACTGCAAAGCCTTTCATTCGGTTAAGGTGAGAGGAGGAACTAATTTACGAGCGTCACATGAAAAAGCTATTACCTGCTCTGATTCTCACCCTGCTGTTCGTTTTTTCCGGCAGCCATAATATCACAATGGCGTCGGAAAACCCCGTCGCGAAGGTTATCACGGTCGAAGGCACCATCGGACCGACCACAACGAGCTATATTGAACGGGCCATCAATATAGCTGTGCAGGAAGATGCCGAAGTTTTAATCATCAGGTTGGACACCCCCGGCGGTTTACTGGATTCTACCCGGGATATCGTTCGCAAAATTCTTGAGTCTGAAGTACCGATTGCAGTCTATGTTTCACCTGAAGGTGCCGGAGCCGGAAGTGCAGGCGTTTTCATCACGATGAGCGCTCATGTGGCAGCAATGGCCAGAGCAACCAATATCGGTGCCGCCACACCGGTTCAGATGGGAGACCGCGGTTTTGATGATGATGTTGAAGATGAGCGCGACGAACAGCTTTCTTCCCAGGAGCGCAAGATGATCAACTTTGTCGAAAGTTATATCGAAGGCATCGCCAAAAGACGCGGCAGAAATGCCGAATGGGCTAAAGAAGCTGTCCGGGACGCCGTTGCCATAGGTGAAGAAGAAGCGCTTGAAAAAAACGTCATTGATATCGTAGCTATCGACCTCGACGATTTGCTTGAACAAATGGATGGACGTGAAATTGATGAATTCACGCTCAACACAAGCGGCGCCTCTGTTCAGGAAATACCAATGTCTCTTCAGGAAAGTGTGCTGCGTTACTTGTTTACGCCGCAGGTCATGCTCATCCTTTTGCTGGTCGCATTTTATGGAATTATTGGTGAACTCAGTAATCCCGGCGCAGTCTTCCCCGGCACCCTTGGCGTGATTGCCCTCATCCTTTTGCTATATGCCACGGCAACCATGCCCGTCAACATCGCCGGTTATGTTTTGATATTCCTGGCCATCATTCTACTTGTCAGTGAAGTTTTCACGCCGACCTTCGGCATACTGACCGCCGCCGGAGCAGTTTCGTTTTTCCTAGGTACCTTTCTTTTGTTTGATGATATAACCGCAACGAGAATTGAGGTACTTGCCTACATCGTCCCCGCGACTATTCTGACGGTGCTGTTTTTCAGCTTTGTCGTTAGTGCCGGACTTCGAGCTCAGTTTGGTCAAGTACGTAGTGGCGTGGAGTCCTATGTCGGCAAACAAGCAGAAGTGATAAATAAAGTGTCACCCGAAGGTGGTAAAGTCTATTTCATGGGTGAATACTGGAATGCACAAAGTGAAGATGAAATAGAGGTGGGTAAAAAATGTGAAATCACCGGGAGTAAAGGTCTAACTCTCTTTGTCAAGCCTGTAACTAAGGAGGATGCTCATGAACGCTGATACAGAAATGTTTAACCTTGTCGTATGGGCCGTTACCATTGGTATTTTGCTGGCCCTGCTGTTGCCTCAAATATTTCGGATTTTAAAGGAGTATGAACGGGGTGTGGTATTCCGTCTCGGAAAATTACTACGAGCAAAAGGCCCGGGCCTTGTTATCCTGATCCCTTTCATTGATAAAATGGTGCGCGTGGATCTGCGGGTTGTAACTTCCAATGTCCCTAAACAGGAAATCATCACGCACGACAACGTCCCGGTTACCGTCGACGCCATTACCTATTTCAGGGTTGTCGACCCGGAGGCGGCTATAATCAACGTAGAAAATTATCTTGAGGCAACTTCGCTATTTGCCCAGACCACTCTTCGGAGCGTGCTTGGACAGGTAGAACTCGATGAGCTGTTGGCCGAACGGGATCGCATCAACCAATCCATTCAGGAAATTCTGGACCGCCAGACCGACCCCTGGGGTGTGAAGGTTACTTCGGTGGAAGTGAAAGATGTCGTACTGCCTGAAAACATGAAACGTGCCATGGCAAAACAGGCTGAAACCGAGCGAGAACGACGTGCCAAGATTATTAACGCACAAGGTGAATTCCAGGCCGCCAAGAAGCTGGTCGAAGCCGGGCACATGATCAGCAAGCAGCCCGTTGCCCTGCAATTGCGATTCCTGCAAACCATGTCGGAAATCGGCACGCAAAACAACACCATCGCCTTCATGCCGCTGCCGATGGAGCTGTTTAAATCCTTCACCGGTTTGGGATCCGAGTTTGATACCGGCCAGCCACCGCCCGATCCTGAAGATATCGACATCGAAGACATAGAACCGGATGAGCCCTCGGATTCACCGGATTCAGGTGAGGAGGGTGAAGAGAAGTAGGTTTAATTGATGAGTTGGTGAATCTTAATGACAGTTCAAGGTTCAAGCGGTTCAATGTTCAAGTTGGATATCTGTAAATGATTGCCGGATTTTATAACATGGGTCAGTATTTGGAGGCAAAACATGCCAGGTATTTGCAAACCTGGCATGTTAAATTGAATTCAAACATTTAAGCCAATACCACCAACTGCTGAAGTTTTAACCTATAACTCAGAATGCCTCGAGCACTTGAACTTTGAACCCCTTGAACCTTGAACAGCTTGCAACATTTACTAAACATATCCCCACAAACCAATGGCACGAAAAATTAAAGACGCTGGTGGACTCACCCGACGAAAATTTCTCGCGACCGGTTCTGCGGGTCTTGCCGGTTTAGCGGCGGGATCTGCCGGAACTCAAACCGCAACTGCGGCTTCGGGAAGATCCGGATCAGAATATGATGGCAAAGTGGTGTTGATTACCGGGGCAACTTCCGGAATTGGAGAAGCCACTGCTCGCGCTTTTGCCGAACATGGCGCTCGCGTTTTTTTCTGCGGCCGCCGAGAAGACCTTGGGCGAGAAGTTCAAGAAAGCATTCGGGAAGCAGGGGGTGATGCCACGTACAAAAAAGCAGATGTGCGTGAGGAAGACCAGGTCAAAGCATTTGTCGAAGCATGTATGGATACCTACGGCCAAATTGATGTAGCCTTCAACAATGCAGGAATAGAAGGGCCACGGGGAACATTCCCCGATCTTGATCAAGAGGGGGAAATGGGCTATTACGACCTCATGAAGACCAATGTGGATGGCGTTTATTATGCCATGCGCTATGAACTTCCGATTATGAAAAAACAAGGCAGCGGGGTAGTCATCAATACCGGATCGCTTCTGTCCACTACCGGTTCATCAGCTTTTGGTGCTTATGCAGCCTCCAAACACGCCGTCATCGGACTTACCCGCTCAGCAGCTTCGGCTCATGCCGGAGATGGTATCCGTGTTATAACCCTTTCTCCGGGCGGAACCCGAACCGATCTACTCAAGCGATTCTCCGGCGGCGACCTCTCCGGCGCAGGTGAAGGCAGCCCCATGGGACGCATTGCCGAACCTGAAGAAATGGCTGATGTGGTTTTAACGATTGCCTCATCGAAGGCACTTTTTGTCAACGGAGATAATATTAAAGCGGATGGGGCTTCCCTGGCTTAGGGTTTAGGTAAATGAGGTGATTAAGGGAATTAAGGTAATTTGGATTTTTCTGGCCTTTGGGGTACTAAAGGCAGTTCAAGGTTTAAGGGGTTCAAGGTTCAAGGGAGTTGGTGGAAACATTTTAAGTTATTTTGCATCAGCGATGCCATGGCTAAAAAGTGTTGACTTGAATTCAAACATATCAACCAAAATCACCTGTTGCTGAAGTATTGACCAACAAATCAAAGTGTCTCCAGCACTTGAACTTTGAACTTTTTGAACCTTGAACCGATTGTGTCAACATGCGAATTCTGAATGAATTTATGTTGCTACCCCTTGCAATTTTATCCCCTTTTAGCTGGTTTCATATTTACACCACAACGAAACCCAAAGGCTATGCCAAGTATAACAGTTAAAAACATACCCGAGTCTCTTTACAAGAAACTAAAGCAGCAGGCAGAAGCTCAACATCGCAGCATGAACAGCGAAATTATCGCCTGTTTGGAACAATCTGTAGAGCCGAAGCGTGTTTCTCCCGATGAAACTCTACGTCAGGCCCGGACGATGAGGAAAAAGGTCAAAGGAAGCGTGTCTGCCGAAGAAATCAAGGACGCGATTGATCAGGGAAGACCATGATTGTTGTTGATACTAACGTCCTTGCCCACTTTTGGTTACCATCTGATCATACAGAACTTTGCGAGCAGTTATTCCAATGGGATCCGGAATGGCTTGCTCCGGTACTGTGGAAAAGCGAATTCAGAAATGTTGTCATTCTTTACATAAGAAAGAATCTCATCGGTCTTCCGGAAGCAATCCAACTAACTGAAAAAGCAGAAAAACAAATGGAAGAACGAGAATTTCATATAAACTCAGTTCAGGTTTATGATCTGGCAGCTAATTCTAATTGTTCTTCCTACGACTGTGAGTTCATCAGTCTCGCAGAAGAACTGGATATAAAACTGATAACTATGGATAATCAGATTTTGCGTTCATTTCCTGATCGATGTGCCAAACCATCGGATGTCATCAACCCATAATATCGGCATATAACCGCCTACCCGTTGCCGGTCAGAAGTCTCCGAAATTGAGATATTTGTTTTAATAAAAGGGATCTTTAGCAAAAAGACATGACAGGTTTAAAACTCCTGCTACGTCTTGGTCACTATAACATGCCAAGTATTTAGAAAACTGACATATTAGCCAAAATTCAAACATCTCAACCAAAATCACCAGTTGCTGAAGTATAGACCAACAAATCAAAATGTCTCCAGCACTTGAACTTTAAACCCTTTGAACCTTGAACACCCACCAACACCTCCCAATATCAACAAAACTCCAAATTCCCCTATCACCTTATTCCCCTAATTCACCAACCCCTTGTTATCCTCCTCATTCAGGCTTATAATCACATCGATTGACGTAAATCTGCCACGGATGTGATGTGCCATGAAATTTAAAATGCCGCATACGCTTACCCTGTTGTTCATCCTGATGGTGATCGCATTGGTCGCCACCTGGTTGATCCCGCAGGGCTCTTTTGAAACCGAAGAAGGTACCGATATTGTCATCGCGGAGACCTACGAGGTTCACGAAGAGCGCGAGTTGCTAAGCCCGCTTGATCTATTCACAGCTATACCCCGCGCTTTTGCGGATGCGCAGGGAATCATCTTCTTTCTGTTCATTATCGGGGGTGTCCTGGCCATCATTCGCCATACCGGTACAATTGACGCTTTGCTGGGGCGGCTTTTAAGCAACCTGGGAGGCCGGCCGGGAGTCTTAATTTTTGCCGTCGTGTTTGTCTTTGCCCTGGCCTCCAGTATCATGGGGGCATCAGCGGAATATGTGCCCTTCGTGTTGATTCTCGTCGCCCTTTGTCGCGAAATGAAAATGGATACCATGACCGCCGTCGGGGTGATTGTTGCCGGTTATGGCATCGGCTACGGAACTGCGGCCTTCAACCAATACACAGTGATTGTGGCGCAGGAAGTCGCAGGTATCCCCACCTATTCGGGGTGGCCGCTTCGCATCGGGATTCTTCTGCCATTCGTGATGATCGGCGCACACCACATCTGGAGTTATTCCAAAAAAGTTCAGGCCGACCCTACCAAAAGCCTCATGCAGGGAATTGAACCGCCGGAAGGTGCCGAACCTCCGGATAAATATCCCGAACTGACGTGGAAACATATTGTCATCACGCTCTCCTTTTTCGTTGCTCTCGGCATTGCCGTATACGGTATAGCGCAACACGGCTGGTACCTCACCGAACTCGGTGCCGCTTTTCTTATTCTGGGAATAGTTACCGCCGCTATCGGCAAAATCGGACCGAGCCTGACTGCTCAAAAATTTATCTCCGGAGCAAAAGACCTGATTGAAACCGCCCTGCTTGTGGGTGTGGCCCGCGGTATTGCGTTGATTATGGAAGACGGTCAGATTCTTCATACCATCGTCCACGTCATGTCTATCCCACTGTCTACCGTCGGACCTGAAGTCGCCGGTGTAGGGATGATGGTGATGCAGTCGGTGTTAAACCTGTTCATTCCTTCCGGAAGCGGGCAGGCTTTTGTGACCATGCCTTTGATGGCGCCTCTTGGTGATATCATCGGAGTCTCACGACAGATTGCCGTTCAGGCCTTCTTATTCGGCGATGGCTTCGGAAATATGATCGTCCCGACCAATGCCGTGCTGATGGGTATTCTCGGAATGGCAGGAGTGCCCTATGACCGCTGGTTCCGCTTCTGCTGGCCGTTGATCCTCAAATTATTAGGAGCCGCCGCCATCGTAATGGTTGGTGCGGTCGTGTTTGGATATTCCTGATGATGCTTTTGTATCAAAGAAATCCTACTCCCAATGTAGGTATCATTGTACAGAAGGTGACAGAAACTTGAGTCCAATTCAATTTTCTCGTCAATTAAGTCAGGTAGAATCTTGGCTAAACCACCAATTTATACACACATAAAATCCGTGTGGAACTTGTCCGACTACCGTGTCTGTTGCACAACTCATTTAAAATAGAATTTTACAACTTTATGTTGTCAATGGTGTATTACTAATAGTAATATTATTATCTTAT
>SLJN01000294.1 GCA_007135115.1 Balneolales bacterium | reverse complement strand
AACAAACACAAGTATGATATCTGTTGCAAAAAAAATGGGGGCCACTCGAGAGAAAACCTATCGGTTGTATCAAAAAGAGGTTTCTTAGCGGCCTTTTCCGGAAAAGTTCGAATCACTGTCTTCCCGTCTCGGATCATTCCATTTGATCAAATACTAAAGTTCAATACCCTGTGTGAGCTACCTTGATATTTTTTATAGTCGGGGGAAAAAGCCGTCATTTGCTATTGAAATCATTTGTAAAAGAGGCGCTAAATCCGTTATTTAGGTGAGTAAGACAAGTCGGTCAAGCACTGTGGATAATGGGTGTCAGGTTTACTATTACCGGCATCCATGAGCAGTAAATACCATTAAAATCACCTAAGCACGTTGTGCATTTGATTATGCTAACCACAGGATGATATCGACAAAAATAACCAGGAAAAGGCAGGCGCTATTGAACGATTTGGATGTCCGGGGTGTAGTACACAACGGCCCGTATTCTGATAGTTGTGCCTGAAAATTATTCACCTTAAAGCTGAATCTATGAGTGTAAAAACTCTGAGTAAGCCCGCACCTCTGCTAAGTTCAGATAGTGAGTACAAAGTTCGGTCTACATCCATTAAAAAGTTTAAGAAGGATGAGTTGCTTGAAGTTTACCGAAAGATGCTCCTATCGCGGAGGCTCGATGATAAAATGCTAACCCTTCTCAAGCAGGGGCGAGGCTTTTTTCACATAGGTGCTTCCGGGCATGAGGCAGTTCAACTTGCCGCTTCCAGAAGCATGACTCCCGGTAAAGATTGGGGATTACCCTATTACAGGGATATGGCTTTTGCCCTCGGTATGGGGATGACCTCAAAGCAAATGCTTTCGGCACACTTAAGTAAAGTTACCGACACCTCGTACGGAAAGCAGATGCCTTCTCACTTTAATAGCTGGGATCAGCGTATCGTTTCGGTATCCAGTGCCATTGGAGCACAGTTTTTGCCGGGACTTGGAATTGGTTTGGCTAATAATTTTCTGGGCGAAGATGAAGTCGCATATATTTCCACAGGCGATGGCGGAACTTCCGAAGGCTCGTTCTTCGAACTATTGAATTGGGCAACCCGCAGCAAAGTACCTGCCATTATCGTTGTTCAGGATAATAAGTATGCCATCAGTGTACGGGTTGATGAGCAAACAAGTAACAAAAGTATTTCCAAGACCGTAAGTGGTTTCGAAAATCTGCAGATATTTGAGGTCGATGGTACCGATTTTTTCAATTCCCATGCCGCTTTTGAAAAAGCAGTAAAACATGCCCGAAGCGGTAAAGGGCCTACGTTGATTCATGCCCATGTTGTTCGGCTGCTTCCGCACTCCTCCTCGGATGACCAGTCCAAATACCGGGATGCCGACGAGCTGGAACAGGATAAACTGAATGACCCCATCACCAAATTGGGCGAAAAACTGATCGAAGCGGGTCATGCTACCGAGGAAGAGTTGGAACAAATTAAAGCCGACGTCAAAACTCAGGTTGACCAGGACACCAAGTGGGTCATGGAGCAGGATGATCCTAAGCCTGAGGACGGCCTAAAGTATGTTTACTCCGAGGATAAGCTCGATCTTGAATATGAAAAAAATGAACCCTCCGGCGACCCCATTGTGATGGTTGATGCCATCAATCATGCTCTGAAAGAAGAGATGGAGCTGAATGATAATATGGTCGTATTCGGGGAGGATGTTGCCGGTGAAAAAGGAGGGGTGTTCACCGCAACCCGTGGACTAACTGCCCAATTCGGCAAAGAGCGGTGTTTCAATTCTCCATTGGCCGAAGCTTCGATCATTGGATCAGCGGTAGGCATGGCCATTAAGGGGCTTAAGCCGGTGGTAGAGATTCAGTTTGGAGACTACATTTGGCCGGCTATGCAGCAACTTCGCAATCAGTTGCCAACCCTGCGTTACCGGTCTCATAACCAATACGGAGCACCGGTAATTATTCGGGCACCAATCGGTGGATATATACACGGCGGACTGTGCCACAGCCAAAATATTGAATCAATTTTTGGCCATATACCAGGGTTTAAAATTGCTCTTCCTTGTACGGCGGCTGATGCCAAGGGACTTTTGAAAACGGCGATTCGCGGAAATGATCCGGTGCTTTTCCTTGAGCATAAGGCACTTTATCGCCAAGGTTTTTCCCGAACACCCGAACCGGATAAGGACTACCTTGTCGAGTTTGGCAAAGCCAAAGTTGTTCGCGAAGGGTCTGATATGACGATCGTCACCTATGGAGCGATGGTTCAAAAATCCTTGAACGCAGCGAAAGAATATGCCAAGCAAGGTGTTGAAATAGAGGTTATCGATCTTAGGACGATCGTACCGTATGATGCTGAAACGGTATTGGAATCTGTAAAGAAGACTAGCCGAGCACTTGTGTTGCACGAGGATCTTGAGTTTATCGGCTTCGGAGCCGAGATCTCAGCTCAGATAACCGACAAAGCCTTTCAATACCTGGATGCTCCGGTAATGCGGGTTGCAGCTAAATATGCACCAATCGGATATGCAGCTCCGATGGAGGATTATATTCTGCCCAACGACAATGACATCCGGGAAAAAATCGATGCCTTGATTTCTTATTAAAGAACAAAGGCAACGAGGTGCTTTTATAGCCTTCCTGCTGTATATGTGGGAAGGCTATTTTTTTGATCAAGTGTTAATAACGGAGAGCGAATGATAACCCAAATAAACTGAGTAAAATTGATAGGAGAGATTCAGGCTGGTTGCTCTTTGAATGGGAAACTTGCAACTTAACCTGAGTATTTAAAGAAGACAATCAACCCGCTGACAACTATTTGCCTATAGTGGGTTTAATTAAATTTGCAATCAAAACAAACAGCAAGTATTTATGAGTACGCAATTCCGAACCGAAAAAGACTCCATGGGTGATGTTAAAGTCCCTGCAGATGCATACTACGGAGCCCAGACACAACGAGCAGTTGATAATTTCCCCGTTAGTGATTTAAAATTTGATCGTACGTTCATCAAGGCACTGGGGTTAATTAAAAAAGCTGCTGCCGAAGTTAATTCTAAACTTGGCCTGATCGATTCTTCTGTTGGAGAATTGATTTCAGAAGCGGCAGGAGAGGTGAGTGAAGGTAAATGGGACGATCATTTTCCTGTTGATATCTTTCAGACAGGCTCCGGAACCTCATCCAACATGAACGCCAATGAAGTGATATCCCGCCGGGCCAATGAGCTTGCCAAGGAAAAGAAATCGGATGTAACGGTTCATCCGAATGATCACGTAAATTTCGGGCAGAGCTCCAATGATGTGATTCCTACAGCCATCCGGGTCTCAGCACTGTTAAATGTAGAAGACAATCTGAAACCGGGCGTCAACGAATTGATTGAAGCTTTTAAGAAGCGAAGCCAGGAATTCAGTCATATTGCCAAGACCGGACGCACCCACTTGATGGATGCGATGCCACTGACCATTGAGCAACAGTTTGGTGGATATATCCGGCAGCTCAAACTTGGTTTGCAGCGGGTCGAGTCCGCTTCTGAACGGATGAAAGAGCTACCTCAGGGAGGGACCGCCGTGGGTACCGGCATCAATACGCATCCTGACTTCGGCAGCCATTTTGCCGAAAAAATGTCTGAATTGACCGGACTCAAGTTTATCGAAGCCATTGATCATTTTGAAGCTCAGGCGACAGTTGATGCACCGGTTGAATTAAGCGGCCAGCTTAAAACCATCGCGGCCGGATTGATGAAAATCGCCAACGACCTGCGCTGGATGAACTCGGGTCCGAATAGTGGATTAGGTGAAATTCAACTTGCAGCGCTTCAACCGGGATCATCAATTATGCCGGGTAAAGTGAATCCGGTTATTGAGGAGTCGGTTGCAATGGTTTGTGCTCAGGTAATCGGAAACGACAGCACAATCACGTTAGCCGGTCAATCCGGAAACTTTGAGTTGAATGTGATGCTGCCTGTTGTGGGATATAATTTGAATCAAAGTATCTCCCTGTTGGCATCCGCATCCCGAAACTTTGCTGATAAATCGATTCTTAAGCTTGAAGTTAAGACCGAACGCATTCGCGACCTGATTGATAAAAACCCGATTCTGGTGACGGCTTTAAACCCACTTATAGGTTACGATAAAGCCGCACAGATAGCCAAGAAGGCATTTGCAGAAGGACGTCCGCTCAAAGAAGTTGCCAAAGAAATGTGCGATCTAAGTGAGCAGGATCTGGAAAATGCCTTGGATCCCATTAAAATGACCAAAGGTGGCTTTACTGAATAAGCTGATCGCGTTAAGAAAATAAAAAAGCCGGTAAACCCTTCTGGGTTACCGGCTTTTTTTGTAGATCAATTTGAATTTTGAAGATGTTCTGATCGGGCAGGCACATCAGAAAATATAAAAGAGTACCACTCTGTCGATTAGAATGAATAACCAAACTACCGGTAAATAGACTAAAGATCCGAACATCAACTTTCGGGCATTATCCAAATTTCGTTCAAGTTGAAATTTGATCCCGTAGAAAAGAAAATAAAGTCCGCTTAAAATAGCGCCGGTCAAATATATCCAGCTGTTTAGTTCAAGTGTAAAAAGCGCAGCACTAATGGGGATAATCAGCACCAGGCATATCAGGCAAGTGAGTGCAGTTCTGAAACCGCTGGTGTCGTTTTTGGGCAGCATCTTAAATCCCGCTCTACAATAGTCATCGTTGCAAAGCCAGGCGATTGCTACAACGTGTGGAACCTGCCACAAAAAGACTATCCCGAATAAAACCCACATACCCGGTTCGGCAATGGTTCCGCTTGCTGCTGCCCAACCTCCGACCGGAGGCAATGCACCGGGGATAGCTCCTACCCATACATTAGTGAACGTCATGCGTTTCATAGGGGTATAAGCTCCTAAGTAGAGCAGCGCAGTGATAGCTGAAATGATACCGGCTATCGGATTGACCATCAGGATGAGGTAAAATAACCCGGAAAACAGCAGCGTAAGAGAAAAGGCGAGTGCACGCCATGCAGGAATTCTCTCAAGAGGCAGTGGGCGCTTACTTGTACGCAGCATCAATTTATCAAGATCTCGTTCGATATATTGATTATGAGCTGCGGTACCTGCAGCTATGAGAATGGTCCCAAGTGCGGCGTGAAATAATGTCGCAAACTCAATTTGCCCCGCTGAACCGAGTAAAAACCCGATGAGCATACTGGCAAGTACCAGAAGGGTAATTCCGGGTTTGGTTAACTCTAAATAACCCCTTAGGGTCTCAATGCTTGAATATTGTGGTAGAGCTTTTTCCGTTGCTACTTTCATGTACTAAAATAATATTCGCAAATTATGTTCAAATACTTTGCTAAAATGACCGGCCTAATTTAAAAAAAAGATTTATACTTGGCATGGAAACGCACAAAATTCCGTTTGGAATGCAAATTATTTTAAGCGTCGCCATAATACATAGGGTAAAAAGAGCGAAGTTGGTATTAAAAAATTGACTTTGAGCCCCTCGAAACGATAATAGGAACAGGTTTTATCGCGGTTTCGTTTTATCAACGACTCAAATAGATACGTAAGTAAAATCAGCTTCGATCTTCTCAGCTCATGTAATCGATAATACGACTGGTTATTTAAGACTATTACTTTTTTATGAAATTATTTTCCTGGTTCCGAAATCTTAATGGCTTTCAGAAGACATCATTAATTACAATAGTACTCACTTTTTTCCTGATCGTTGTTGGCTCTTTTGTGAGAGTATCCGGGGCGGGGCTAGGCTGCCCGGACTGGCCAAAGTGTTTCGGGATGTGGATTCCCCCAACATCTGCCTCAGAGCTTCCGGCCGAATATGATGCCGCAGAGTTCAACCCCGTTCATACCTGGTCGGAGTATGTAAACAGGCTGGTAGGAGTATTAGTTGGCTTTATGATTACGGTAACCTTCATCCGTTCATTTTTTTACCGCAAGCAGACTCCTGCCGTTTTTTATAGTTCTGCGCTGGCATTTGCACTTGTGTTATTTCAGGGATGGCTTGGGGGGCAGGTTGTGCAAAGTGGTTTGGTAGATTGGGTTATTACCATCCACATGGTTGTGGCTCTCCTGATCGTGAATGTATTAATGTATGCTTTCTTTAAGGCGATGAGCGGGCGCCTCAGTTTTAAACTGAATGACACCCAGGTGCAGGCCATGAAATGGATCGTGATACCCCTGCTAATTGTTACCCTGCTACAGATTATTCTTGGGGCTCAGGTAAGAGAAGCCCTGGAAGGAATCAGCAATGCCTACCCGGATCTTGAAAGAGCTGCATGGATTAATGAAGTAGGTTGGATAGATCAAATTCACCGGACCGCTTCCTGGCTGGTTCTGGGTTTTGGGATATGGCTGTGGTATCGCGCAAGAAATTTTGGTGCACCGATACAAATGACCCGCCTTTCTATGGTGATTAATGCACTGATCCTGTTGCAGATTATAGGCGGGATAATTTTGGTTTACTTCGGCCTGCCTCCGGCCTTCATGACCATCCACCTGCTTGCTGCAAGCATGCTGATTGCATTTCAGTTTCTATTTTATCTGATGTTAAAGCATGCCGATCCGGCGTAACCGGCTATTGATAAGATTCATTGGATAACGATGATTGACCTGGGGGGTATTAAGAGTAATGAAATGGGTTTGATAATACCCCCTTAAGTCGAGACACCGATATGCGACTTATTGAAGTGGAAATTCATTAAGTGATTTTTTGGGGGATTAAATGGCTTACCTTCTATTGCTTAAAAACTTTCATTTGACTGGTTTTTGTATTCAAAAATCGGACTCGTGCCTCCCCTTTCCGATTAATTATGAATTTTTAATAAATTTTTTCCGGATTTTTTTGTGCGCGAGGAGAATTGAAAGGACTTATCTCTATGAATTTTCAATTTTTACTAGAACCTACAATTCAGGAAGTAATCGAGATATTTTTTT
>SLJN01000080.1 GCA_007135115.1 Balneolales bacterium | reverse complement strand
ATTATACTATATGTTGTTATTCAATGGTATAGGCATAAGATAATAATATTACTATTAGTAATACACCATTGACAACATAAAGTTGTAAAATTCTATTTTAAATGAGTTGTGCAACAGACACTACCGGCGGATCCCCGACTCGGCCGATTATCACCACGCGTCCTCGCGGAGGTTGTGTTGGTCGGCGCTTTCCCGTGCATCCCTCGGCTACCCATGATAACAAGTTCTACATTACTGCCTCGGGATGTTGGTTGAGGGCATCTTGAATCCCGGGGTTGCGCTTCGCTTAACCCCGGGCTATTCATGTTTCGTCCTTTCAGGACGTTTTTGCACCCATGATCAAAATCCGTTTCAATCCACGAAAACCTGCGGTTAAACTTCAACCAAATTCACCTACAACAAGTCCAGCAGAGACTGCGGAGCAAAGTTGGCCTGACTCAGAAAACTGATTTGGTTTTCGTAGATGATTTGTTGCCGGACCAACGATGACTTTTCCCTGGCAAAATCGACATCCATAATCCGGGATTTGGCGGCTGAGTTTGCGTTGATGGTGGATTGCAAATCCTGTTCCCGGCGGGAAAGCTGGCTTTGAAGTGTGCCAATATCATTCATCACGGAGGTGACCCTGTCGATGGCATCATCAATGTTGCGCAGCATGAGGTTGGAAACGCTCTGAGACAGCTCGGTATCGGCGTCGAGATCCAGAAACCCGAGTCCCACTACCAGGCCGGTATCGTCATCAATCTCCAGAAAATCGCTGACACTGAAGTTAAACTCACTAAATGACGACGGTTCGATGGAGATATCAAATTCTTCAAAATCCGTATCGGAGTCGAAATTGCCGGTTTGAGGCGGATTGGTCTCTTCTATGCGGATGCGTCCGTCGGAGAACTCCGCTTCGAATTCGACCTCACCCACAGACTGCGCCCCGATGAAATCAACCAAATCCTGAATTTCCATATCGGAATTTTCACCGGGATCGACATCATCAAACACAAAAGTGTGGGTTTCTGATTGACCGTCCCGGGTGGTCAGGGTAATCTCGAGTTCATCGTTGCCCTGGATGTTTCCGAAGCTGTCCAGATCGTTGATGCGGGTACCCGCCGATGCGGGCGAGCCGCTTACGGTTAGCTCATTGGATACCATAGCTTCATCCTCAAAACCAAAACTCAGTGGTGGGTCGTCGGTATCCGATACCGGTTCACGCGGGTCAGCTTCAAAATCATCATCCGAAAAGGAAAGGGAAGGGGAGCCTTCCGGATTATCCGGATCGAATAAGGTGACGGCATTGATATCCGCATCAAAATCCGCTTCGACCGATGTTTCTGCGTTGATGGCATCAATCAAATCCCCGACCGTACTGGTGGAAGGCCCGGCGGCATCACCTTCAAACTGAAAAATGAAGGATTCGGTGTTGCCGTCTCCGTCTTCGACGGTGATTTCCAATTCATCATCGCCCTGGACATTGGTGAACTCATTCAGATCATCCAGCAGGGTATCGGTGTCGGATATGCCGGTAAGCTGATCAACGGAAGTTGCTTTACGGGCTGAAGTTTCCGCATCCGCGTCATTGAACTCGGCTTGTTGACGCTGGAAGTTGGAAAACGATATCGCCAATTCATCTCCGGGATTAAGCTCATCCGGTGTGATGATGAGCTCTCCGCCCGAGAATTCTGTCTCAAAGTCGGTCTCTTGCTCGATGAAGTCAGCCAGGTCGCCGAAGGTATCATCTCCCGAAAAGGTGTAGGTAATGGTTTCGGAAATACCGTCGTTTGAGGTGAGCGTGATATCCACGGTATCGCCTTCGGCAAAGTTTTCCCCTAATTCGGAGCCGTCCAGAGATGTGCTTTCGAATAAATCGGCTCCGTCGTTGTCCAGGATTACTGCGTCGGTAGTAGGCTGCAGTTCTGAAGGGGTAAAGGCTGATTCTATATCTTTCTCAAAGTTTTGAAATTCGGCATTAAAGTCATCTCCGCCGTTGCCCGAAACATCGGATATTACCAGCTGATCATTGTTCACCTGGGCCGAAAACTCGTCGATATCATCGATGGCATCGGCAATATCTCCGAAGGTTTTGCCATCTGTAAAAGTGAACTCGACGATTTCTGTTGTATCCCCGTCCGAAGTCGTTAGTGCAAGCTCAAACGTATCCCCATCACGGAAACCTTCACCCAAGGCGCTACCCTCTATTTCATCATTTCCGTTGGTATCCAAAACCAGATCATCCCCATCCTCCTGAAACTCCGGATCACCGAAAACTTCCGCTTCGCTGAAATTTTGCAGATCAACAGAATAGGTGCCGTCTTCTTCATCGGGATCGCGAATGCCTAAAAAGCCGTCGATGATTTCAGCTTCCAGAGGGGTGTCGTTATTAATGAAATCGATAAGGTCATCAAACGTATCGTCGCTGTTTTCGAAGGTGTAGGTATCGGTAGAAGTTGAGCCGTCCTCCCGCTGAATGGTGATTTCAAACTGATCACCCTTGCGAAATTCATCTCCTAAAAAAGAGTCCCGGAGTTTGGTTTGATCATCAATGGGATCATCGTTATCTGAAAGCGCGGCATCTATAAAAGTGGTTTCAGTGTCCGGGTCTTCAAACTCTACATCAGCTTCTTGAAAATCGTTGAAACTAACCCCGAGGGAGCTGCCGCCTTTGAGATTGTTTTCTCTGATGACGATTTCGCCATCCTGAATGGTAGCCTCAAGATTATCCTGATCGTTAAGCGCATTGACCAGATCTTCAAAAGTGTCATCAGTGCCGTCGAATTCGTAGCGGAACGTTTCGGTGGAACCGTCTGATCGGGCTATTTGCACCTGAAAAGAGTCGCCGGCACGAAAATCATCCCCCAAACCGGAACCGGCCAGTGTATCCGAGGCGTCGATGGCTCCTTCGGCATCCCGATAAGCAACCTCGGTCGTCTGGGCCTGAAATTCCACATTATCTACTGAGGAGGGACCGGTATTAAGGTCGTATTCGGTGAATTCGGTTTCGGCTTCGAAATCAAACTGCTCCAGATCGTTTTCGCTGACGGCAATCTGACCGTCGGAGGTCAGCTCAACATCAAATTTGTCACCGGCCTGATCAACGAAGGCATCCAACAGGTCGCCAACGGTGGTGCTTGCGGGGGTTGCACTGTCATCGTCAATGACCTTGACGATTTCAGTGGTTTCCCCGTCGCGTGCGGTCAGTTCTACTCGTATTTCATCCTGACCTTCGAGTTCATCAAATTGGTCAAGATCGTTGAGCAGGGTACTGGCATCGATATTTGATACGCCGGTAAAGTTGGTGATGAGCCGTCCGGAATCCTCGTCAAAATCAAAGTTGACTTCGGCGCTGGCACCGTCTGTACCGGGGAATTGGTCGTAGTTGTCAATACTGACCGCCAGGTTATTTCCCTCATCCGGTGATATTTCGCGGATTTTAATTGACTGAGTCGCTTCATCGAATTCCGCTTCAAACTCTCCCTGATTATTTATGGCGGCAACAACATCGGCTATGGTAGTAGAGGTGAGCTCGCCTTTGTCGCCTGCCGCTTCTATGGTGATGGGGTCGACTTCAGTTCCGTCGCTGCGGGTCAGGTTGATATCAAAAGTATCCTTAGCCTGAATGTTTTTCCACTCTTCGAAAACATTAATGGTGTCGGATGCGGTAGCGGTACCATCGGTAGTAAGGTTGCCTTCGGTGCTGACTTCAAAAACCTGAAGGTCCTGGGCTTTAAGGTCATCTTCCAGATTAAAATTAAGAGAGCTGTCGGCAGTCTCTCCGGTCTGGAAATTAAAGTCTTTGTCGCCATCGAGCAGGGACATGCCGTTAAATTCGGCTTCTTCAATAATCCGGTTGATGTCCTGGGCATACCCGTTTATGGAATCCCGGATAAATTCACGCTCAACGGTTCCCGGAACGGCATTGGCTCCCTGCGTGACATCATTTTTGATATCCACCAATCGGTCGATAATTTGCGCGGTGCTGGCCTCGGCGGTATCCAGCATGCTTTTGGCGTCACTTACATTCTGAAGAGACTGGGTGAGTCCGCTTAAACGCGCTCCAATCTGACTGCCGATGGAGAAAGAGGCAGCATCATCCTCAGCTCGGTTGAGCTGCATACCGGTGGCCAGACGCAGCTGTGACTGGCCCAGATCCCGCTGGGTTTGATTCAGGATACCCCGAACCTGCTGGGATAACAGATTGGTATTTATCCGGGTACTAATCTTCTAGGATGATTTTTTGTAACCTGTTTACAGTACCTACTACCTCACGTCATCTTATCGACGAAAAGGGGATTTTCTTAAGGCGGGAAATGGGGGATGAACCGTGGATTTAAAACGGATCATTTAGTTTGAAAAAAACACAAATAACAAATAGCAAAAGACAAATAAATTCCAATATTCAATTTGCGAAATCTCAAAGGGTTGCCACGGAGCGGTTTCGGTAATTGGGTAATAGAAATTTGTGCTTTCTTAAAATTTTATGTCTGCAATCAGAGATTCAACAAACGAACACCAAACAATCAAACACCAAAACACATTCTGCCCCTGCGCAGTTACTACTGTACCGCATGCGGTATGCTCTGATTCTATGGGAGCTAAAACGTAACAGGTTTTAGAAACCTGTCACGTTATCTCGGGTTCAGCCAAGGCATGCACAACAATCAAACAAAACAACAGCCAAACAACCAAACCCCACTCTGTGCCACTCTGTGTTCCCTGTGTCCTCCGTGGTTCAAAACAAAACTACAGTCAAACAACCGAACCTCATTCTGTGTCAGCGTGGCACTTCTTAAAGCTTATCTTGCTCTGCGGTTTTAGACCACGCGAGGTCGCGGCAGGATAATCGGTCGGGTCGGGGACGACCACGACCGGCGAGCATTTTAGAGAATTTGCTATACTATCCTATTGCCGGACAG
Source organism: Balneolales bacterium (assembly GCA_007135115.1). Classification (GTDB taxonomy): domain Bacteria; phylum Bacteroidota; class Rhodothermia; order Balneolales; family Natronogracilivirgulaceae; genus SLJN01. The sequence goes on along the minus strand of SLJN01000080.1, from coordinate 2,060 downwards.
CTCTGCCATCATCACAATGCCACCAGCATTGAACCTTGAACCACTTAAACCTTGAACAATAGCCAAGGCATGCAGAACAAATAAACAACAGTCAAACAACCAAACCCCAATCTGTGCCCCTCTGTGTTCCCTGTATCCTCCGTGGTTAATCCAAACACAGCGCCTCTCCGCGAAAACCACTGCGCCTCTGCGGTTTCACTTCTTACTCAGCTTTGCAACTGTTTCTATGTGGTAGGTTTGCGGGAACATGTCCACCGGTTGGATGTGGTCTACGGAGTAGATATCCGAGAGCAGGGCAAGATCCCGGGCGAGGGTGCTGCTGTTACAACTGATGTATACGATGCGTTCCGGGTTCAGCTCGCGAATTTGGTTGATTACATCTTCGTGCATTCCGGCCCGGGGTGGGTCGGTGACCAAAATATCGGGTTTGCCGTGTTTCTGAATGATCTCATCAGAGAAGACATCCTTCATATCTCCCTGTTCGAAATCGGTATTGGAGATGTCGTTGGCTTCTGCATTTTCGCGAGCTTTCTTGACCGATGATTCGCTGATTTCAATACCCACAGCCTTTTTTGCTTGTTGCGCCAGACAGAGCGTGAGGCTGCCTACGCCGCAGTAGAGATCATAAACGGTATCATCAGCTGAAATTCCGGCATATTCCAGCGCTTTTTCATAGAGTTTTTCAGCCTGCCGGGTATTGGTTTGGAAGAAAGTGTTGGCCTCAATGCGGAAAGATAATCCGTGGATGTGCTCGGTGATGTAACCGGGTCCGTAATACACCTCCTCGTAGCGGCCGATCGCCGTAGGCGACCAGGTGTCATTTACGTTGTTGATGATCGTGGTAACTTCCGGAAACTGTTCCTTGATTGCATCCGCAAGCGCTTTGAATTGTTCGGGCCGGTTGCGGAAGGTGACAATATTGACCATCAAGTCGCCGGTGTGGGTGGCGTTGCGGATCATCAAATTGCGCAGGAAGCCCTCTTTTTTGTGAGTATCGTAGGGACGCAGGTCGTGTTCGAGAGCGTAATCACGGACAAAATCCAGAATGCGAAACGAAACGGGGTCCTGAAGATGACATTCCTGCAAATTTAGAATGCGATCGAAACGACCGGGGATATGCATGCCGGCAGCAAAATACTTCTGTTCAACATCGCCGCCTTGTTTGATTTCCTTTTCAGTCAGCCACCGGCGAGCGCCGAAGGTGTATTCCATCTTGTTGCGGTAATGGAGTTCCTGCTCTGAGCCCATACATTCTTCCACATGCAGATCCGAAAACCCACCGATGCGTTGCAGGTGATCGGCCACGTGGCGTGTTTTAAACTTCAATTGCTCAGAGTAGGGCACATGCTGCCAGGAGCAGCCTCCGCATATATCGGCATGCCGGCAGGTGGGTTCTATGCGGATGGGAGAGGGAGTCAGAATCTCTTCAAGCTGAGCCTCGCAAAATTTCTTTTTCTTCTTGCGGACGCGGGCTTTAACCACATCACCCGGTGCGGTGTTTTTAACGAAAACGGCCATGCCATCGAGGTGACCGATGCCTTTGCCTTCGTAGGCTGCGTCTTGAATTTCGAGTTCGTAGGTTTTGCCTTTTTTTACCGCCATGGAGATGTGATTAAAATGTTTTCCGGATTAACGTGCCGCCGAAGATACAAGCATTCGAAGATTAACCGCAATGGGAGGGGAGGGAAACCGCAGGGGACGCGGTGGTTTTCGCGGAGGGGCGCTGTGTGTGGGGGTTAACCACAGGGAACACAGAGGGGCACGGAGAGGTTTGGTTGTTTGACTGTTATTTTGTTTGATTGTTGTGGATGCCCTGGCAGAGGAAGTAGAACTTGAGATAACGTGACAGGTTTCAAAACACCTGTTACGTTTTGGTTGCCATAGGGAAAGAGCGTTTGATTCTTTCTACTTGGACCGGTCAACATTTAAAAATGTGCTTCTATCCACTATCTCATTATTCCAACATTCCAACATTCCAACATTCTAAAACCCAAACGCTCCTCTGCCCCCTCAGCGCAACCCTCCGCGCCCCCTGCGGTTTAACCCCTAATCGCAGCTTT
>SLJN01000364.1 GCA_007135115.1 Balneolales bacterium | reverse complement strand
TTGGATATCATCCTCGTTTACGGCTAATGGAGCTCCCACCGCTAAAATAGAATCCGCAACAGCAATAGAATGTCCGAAACCGTCATCGGAATCACCCGGAGACTCAAAAGTATGTTCCAAATCCCAATCCGATCCGTTAAAAATAAATTGATGAACGGCTCCGGTTTGATCTTCTCCAGCAATTCCGGGAGAGCTTATAAACAGCGTATCACCTGTCAGGGCAAGATCTGCACCCCATTGATGATCCTCAAAACCTTCGGGAGCTGAAATATACTCCGGATAGGATTCTGTTGGTGAACTTGTTTGGCTGTAAGCAGTCAGAGTTTGGGCAAATACAAACAATAGTGCAAATGCAGCACTTCTCAGGGGAAAGTGTTGGGGTTTCATGCAAACGATCTGATTTATAAAAATTCCTGTTATCCGATTTTTTAAAGAGCACGTAAAATTGAGGACGAAAGGATCAAAAATCGATGAAAAAGTTCTTATTGTTAGGATATGTGGTTAGGAGAAGCTCAAATCAATTGCATGTCAAACTCGTATCAAATTCGAATCAAATACGTATCAAAGTCGAATATTTACGTCTTTGATATGGCTTTGAGAGGTATTTAAGCTGAATTTGTTATGGGTTGAAGAAGAAGTTCGGGGGATTTCGGTGATGATATGTCATCAAGTCCGTAAAGAAGTGAAAGACGATCAATAAAAGCTCGAGTTGTAGTGCAGCATCCAAAAGTGTAGGGACAAAGCATGCCTTGTCCCTACGATGTGAAAAGCAACACCGGAGTCAAACTACGTAAAGCGAATACGCCTAAGGATAGTGGACTGGCATCGAGGCCCGCCGATAATAGGAAACGCCAGGCAATTGGGTGTTTAGCCCATTTCAACTAACCGGAATGATCTTTTTGTTGAAAAATATTTACATACAACTCAAGATCAGCAAATCATTCATCGGGAGATGGTGTTTATTTTATGCCTAACAAAAACTTCCAATAATTATCTGTAATATTAATTTCCATGAGTATTTATCAATTTCGTACGGCCTACTCTTAACCTCTGCTACATTCGATTACAGTAAATTACACTCTGTTGTCCAAAATTCTGTGATGGCGTGTTAACTCGTGAAAACTTAGGTTAAAAATGGTAACCAGAGACGGCAAATGGTGGATTACCAAAAATTCTGAATAGGCGATAGGAACCATGAAGAGAGTATAAGATGCTCAATTCATGTGTGATTGATGAGCAAGTTGCTCTGAAAACCGGCTGATAATTCGAATCACTAACAGTACCGGCTGAATATCCGGTAATCGATGAGAGTCTAACTAATTTGAATATAAATACATAATTGCTCTGATGAGCATCTATGTTTAAATCAAAACTTGGATAACTATGGAGAGAGCCGGGCAGATTGGTAGATGGTAGTTAAGGCATTGCCGGAGTCCCCCGTTTTATTTCGGAATATACCCGGAATAAAACTCAGGTTTGGCGACTTGAGGACACCCCCGCATTTCGAGCCTTTCGCAATTCTCCGCTACCGGTTCTTTTCCTAAATCCGGGTGCAGCAAAAGCTGCGGTTGCCGGAAGCAAAGTGCAGCCGGCAACACCCTCAGGTAACAATGGAGAGTCCATTAAAGCCTGAATTGTGAATCATAAATAGGAGAAGAATCATGAAACGGTTAAGTATAACTTTGTTTGCAATCTTGTTCCTGGCAGGAATGAGCTTTGCTCAGGATAATACAGCTACTGTTGATCAGGATGGTACCGGCAATGAAGCGACGGCTGATCAAGTTGGTGAAGATAACGATGCAACCATTGATCAGGTAAATGCAAGAAACAACAGAGCATTTATCGATCAGGACGGTGTTGATAACGAGGCAACCATCAATCAATCAGGTGCTTCCGGTACCCAGGAACTGCATCACGGGACCATTAACCAGTTTGGTGCAGAGAACGAAGCAACACTCAATCTAGACCATGTGGTATGGAGTTGTGGGGCATACCGGGCTCATAGACCAGGATGGTGACCGCAACGAGGCAAATCTGGTTATGGGTGGTGCCAATAATGACAGGGGAACGATCATCCAAGAAGGCAATGACAACTTTGCCGACGTTGATCAGATGAGGGGTGCCTCTGGTACCAGCAATCCCGCTATTGTTGAAGTAGGCCAATATGGTAATTTGAATGTGGTAGTCATGGATCAGCATTCCAGTACCTGGACTGAAGCATATCTCACTCAAGATGGTGACCACAACGAATTAGACCTGCGTCAGAGACAAGCTGATTATGCCAACATTGAGCAATTGGGTAATAACAACAATATTTGGCTGGATCAGCACTCAAGTGCCATTGGTGGCACGAGGGGTAATCCGGAACCTTTTGTTCAGGATGGTGACGGAAACAGCTTAATGGGTGTTATTAATGATGATGGACTTGTATTTGACCCATTAAGCGCTGCATGGCAACGTAGTTCTATATTGGCCGCTGACAGTGGGCAATTGGGTGATGATAATATCATCGGCTTGTATCAAAACGAAGGCTGGGCTGAGATAATTCAAGACGGCGATGAAAACGAGGCGTTGCTGTATCAAAATGGTACTGGCCTGAGTAGTACGATTCATCAGTTTGGTAATGAGAACACTGGCCACGTAAAACAGACCGGACCTGACCATCTTGGTGATATTTCCCAGACAGGTGGAGAAAACCAAGCGTTTATTATGCAAAGTCAATAGAATAATAAGTCCAATAAATAAATCTTATAAGCACGATAAGGATTTATCACTATTGGTAAGAGCAACTCTGCCGGATCCGGATGATCCGCTTCCGGCAGGTTTATTTATCGATTGGGATTGGAAAATTCAAAATTTTTACTCATGGCATACTATTTAGACATCAAAAAAAGTACTATCTGTCATTTTAAACTTGTGGTTGGAATCTATAATAATCTCTCGTTTAACGTATCATGCTGTTGATAGAAGGTGTAGAAAATGCGACTTAAATTATCAATTCACATTTTATTGATTTTTAGTTGTTTCCTCCTACAAATTGGAACTACCGTTGCTTTGCCTCAAAGCCTAAAGGAGATAAATAAGAAAACAAATAATGCAATCGTATCAGACGATGCCTTTATAGAGCAGGTAGCCGAAAGGCATAGTAGTTTGGAAAGTGAGGTGCAATGGAGCCAAGTCGAACCATCGTCGTATTTAGTAACAGGGCATGCCATCGATGAAGCATTTGGTAACAAGTTTGATATTGCAGTTATAACCCAAATTGGTTATGGCAATAATGCAACAATTGAACAGCAAGGGCTTGATAACCGGGCGGGGATTTATCAGACCGGCGATAGTAATATTGGGTTCATTCAGCAGGATGGTGAAGCAAATACCGCATTGATGAATATTTTCGGCAGCGGGAATGATATTTCAGTACTTCAGCTGGGCAACAACAATCTTTTTAATCTGGATTTGAATGGTGATGATAATTTTCTAAAACTGACACAGGACGGCGACAACAATAGATATGAACGTGTGAAGGAAGGCGATGCCATTCTGGATGAAACCATAACCCAAAGCGGCAATGATAACAACGCGATGCAGGTCGGTTCCCTCAACGGCGGCCGCTCAGCCAACATCATCCAGGAAGGAAATGGCATGGACCTGATCATCCGCCACAACAATTGAAACAGGAGAGAAGTATGAGTACAGGGTTTTCAGCATATTCATCGGTAGCAGCACTATTCAGCCAAATGTTCTGGGTAATTTCAGCTGGTCTTCTACTGGTAGCAGGTACATCCTATTCCAAAGAAATTGAAAGTGAGCTGGTTGTTGAGCAATCCGAGGAGATGCTGCACATCACAGGAACTGTGACCAATGAGGGCGGCGAATCGGCAGAATTAACCTATCACCTTGACATCGAGCGAAAAGGCGAGGCCGGCAGCTCTAACAGTTCGCAGTCCGGAGCGCTGAGCGTCGGCAGCGGGCAAACCGAGGATGTTTCATCCGTACGCATCAATTTCGGGGACGGGGATATCTGCTACATCACGCTGACCGTACGGGATGATCAAAACGAAAAGGTATCATCCTCGAAACTAACTTTGAAATTTTAATACATCATGAAAAGTTCACGCTTGCAGCATCAGAGTGCGCTGTTATTTTTTCAACCGGCCGGGTTTGTATTTATCATCATTTTTACAGTGCTGGCATTCTTTACCATTTCCTGCGAAGATGCCCTGGTGGATGTGGAAGAATATGGTTCTATCGAAGGGCTTGTCATCAATGATTCTACCGGCAACCCGGTTTCGCAGGCATCGGTGACTACCAGTCCCGCTACGGAAGCTATCGTCAGTGACAGTGACGGGGAGTTTTTGTTTTCGGATATCCCGACCAGGGATTACACCATATCCGTCCGAAAAAAAGGATACGAGCGGGCGAATGTGAGTGTCGCGGTCCGGGATGGGAAAGCTGCCAGGGCTACGATTTTAATGAGCGAAAGTGATGAAGATGACGAAGAACCTGACGTCTCGGTAGAGGTGGATATCACGAATTGGTGGAACGATGTTGCCGCGGAAGACTCAGTGATAGTCAATGTTGGCTACCGCGTACAAAATACCGGAGAGGTGGACCTTTCCGAATACGAAATCACCTTTCGCATCAAAAGTTCGCTGGGCAGCTTCTATCACAATGAGGAAGGCGGTCGGCTTCAAATCGGCCGCACCAAAACCGGTGATTTTGAAAAATATGTAAGGTACGAAGAAGCCGACGAGGTGGAAGTCTATGAAGTCTGGCACAGCAAACTTGAATAGGATATCATCACAAACAAAGTAAAGGCTTGCGATAGCAAGAGTTAATCCGTGACTTTTAAACACCTGGATCAAGGTGTTAAGGTTTCACGCAAAGACCGCAAAGGATACCGTGAACGCAAAGTTCGCAAAGAATAAAGGTGCACAAACTATAAGAGTTAATATTTCTAAATAGCCAAACGTGAACACAATCAAAAAAACCTTAGCGACCTTTGCGTGTAACCCTTTGCGCACTTTGCGAGAAAAAAAAGCATCGCCAGAGCCCCCCTCTTCATCCGGAAATGAAGATCAGGCTTGGCGACTTGATCCGGGCGACTGGCGATGCGTAAAAATATTCTATTAATGTATAACGCAACTAAACCTGATTTACGATTTGATTCGGCAACGCGCAAAAAAATCTTTGCCGCAGTTGTAACAGGTATAATATGCGTTTGGGTATTTGTACCAGGGGCTCAAGCACAAAAAGTACCTGGCCAGCCCCTCTTTCCGGAGCTTAGTGGTGATATAAACACCGTAGAATTGACCGCTTATGTAACGGTGGCGTTTGCGGTGGAAAAACTCCAGAGGCGACATCAGCAAAAAATGTGGCAGGCGGCTTTTGAAAATCAGATAAGTGCTCAAACGGTAGCCGAAATAACAAATGAATCAAGTAGCATAGCCGATGCATTGGAAGATGGTTTGCCTGAAGAAAAAGTGATTCGGTTGTTGGTGCGTTGGTGCTGGATCAGAGGTTAGATGAGCTGGAGCACTCTTTGCAAATGTGTATGATTACCGCAATAGAGGCTGCCGGAATTCAACCGGAGCGATTAAACAAAATTCGGCAGAATGTATTTGATAATCCTGATTACCGGCAAAAGGTTGCAGAAATTCAGAGAGGTTTTGAGCAGGGCTTTCACGGCAAACAGGAACCGGTCGAGCTTCCGGAAGTTGCGCAAGATTGCGGTCCCGAAACGGTTTCCGGCAAGTCAATGGAAGACGACAGTCTTGTTGAAGCAAAGCTCAGAATCCTAACAGAAATCTTTCCGCTTGATGAATTCCGGCATCATTCCTTTGCCTACTTTGATCTGCAGCAATCACTCCGAAAGCCAATAGAAATACATCAGACCGCCGGGGCAATACAGCGTCAGATCGAAGAAGAAGCCCCGATCAGAGAGGAGGTGCATAAGGCACCGGATTTTATTTCTGCATTGCTACCGCAAAGAATACAAAAAGATGAGGGCGTAAAAGAAGACGGAGATTCCGGTGTCGCCCTTGATCAAATGGTCATCGATGAAACCCGGTCACCGTTTGGCGCCGATTTTTATGACCATTTCCATGATAACCTCGATATACCGGATCATCCCGGAGGGGTAATGATTCGCGTGATGGAGCAGCCGGCCCCCGGTCGGGGATCGCAAATGATCATTGAAGTCAACTACGAAAACGTCTACCAGTTTCAATTGCAGCCGGGTTACGAGCAGGTAGTTGAACTGGCCGAAGCCGTAGCCGAGGGACTGAACCAGTACCTGGAGGATATGGATCAGCATGCTGCCGAATATTTTTAATCAAATAAAAAGGAGAGAAATCATGAGATCACTCAAAATTACAAACTTACTTTCCCGCTGCATTTCCGTGTTGGTATTGGTTGTCGCACTTTTAGCAGGAAGCGCGGGAGCTCAAAACTTCACATTTCAATTTAAAAACCCGGGCTTTGGCGGTCACCCGAATAATTTTCAATACTTCATGCAGACTGCTGAAGCCCAGAAAAAAGAGTTTAGGGAGGAGGGAACTGACCGGTTTCGGCGGGATCCGCTTCAGGATTTTCAGCAGACCATGCAGCGGCAGATGCTGAGTCAGCTTTCGCGAAATCTGGTGCGCGGGGAGTTTGAGGGCGTAGATCTTTCAAGTGAGGGATTGTATGATTTGGGTGATTTTACCATCGAAGTGATCCCCGGTTTGGATGAAATCTCCATAGAGATCATCGACCAGATCAGCGGGGAGCGTACACAAGTGCAGATTCCGAGATTTTAGAAGCGAAACATGCCAACATAGAAAAAGATGAAAAGCTCCTCCTTAACCTTTTGTAAATGGCCGTCCGTTGTGCCGGTTATAGTCGTGGTATTAATATTTTTTGCCGGTTGCGCAAACTTGAATCCGTTGCAATCCGACCCGGATTTACGCCATACCAAGACGCCGGCAACCAGTGGGTTAACCGAACTGCCGGTGC
>SLJN01000326.1 GCA_007135115.1 Balneolales bacterium | reverse complement strand
GACCTACCATCGACGTATTTATTGAAATTCCCAAGGGAAGCAGAAACAAGTACGAATACGACAAGGAAAAGGGAGTTCTCCGGTTTGATCGAATGCTGTTTTCAGCCGTTCACTACCCCAGTGACTACGGATATATCCCCGATACTCTGGCTCTTGATGGAGACCCGCTTGATGCACTGGTCATGGTTACTGAGCCTACCTTCCCCGGATGTATGATTGAATCTAAACCTATCGGTCTGTTTAAAATGTGGGATGAAAAAGGTCCGGATGAGAAAATATTGAGTGTCCCTTTAACTGACCCGCTTTGGAATCACATATCTGAACTCAACGAAGTTCCACCTCACTTGCTCAAAGAAATCGAGCACTTCTTTTCCGTTTACAAGGATTTAGAAGAAAAGAAAGTCGGCGTTCAGGGCTGGGATGGTGTAGACGCCGCCATCAAAACTATTGAAGAAGCTCACAACCGCCATCTCGAAGAAAACGGATCGTAAGATTCTTCACATAGTAACATTTTTGTGAAGGCCTTTGGCTCAGATATTCAGCCAAAGGCCTTTTTAATTTAAATATTGGCGGTTTCTTCTATTTCATGGTCATTGACGGATACTTCAATACCTTTATCGCCCAGGCGTTTAATGAACTCCGCTTTATCAACTAAAAGTTCAGGTGCGAACACTCCACCGCTTTGGTTCACTTTGCCTTCCGAAACCAGTTCCGTCACAATCTCAACCGGGATAGCTGTACATGCCATCATTGCGGGAAGATCGAACGTTTGCTGGTAACGGTGGACAATTTCATAATCCCGGAGACGCTGTATGCCATCCTTTTCACCGGAGACCATGATTTTTGCAAGAACTATATCCTCCTGTCCCCGAGGCAGCTTTTTGTTTAGCTGCCTGATTAGAAGCTCGCGGAAGGTGATATTCGACCGGATATCGATAATCCCATCAGAGTCAAAACCCAGTTCAAACAAGGCCTTCATGATATCCCGGTGACCTTTGTACCTGATGGTTTTAAAATCAAGTTCCCTTAGTTTTCCATCCAGCTCTCTCGCCAGTGTGGAAATATGACCGCTGGTGTAAAAGGCCTCGAGCTCTCTGAAGTCAGGCTCGGAAACAAACGACACAGCTTCACACCCTTCAAGTGCAGGCACCTTAGTGGCTTTCCCATCTTTGATGATCAGGACATCATTGAGATATTCATTAATCAGTCCGGCCGGTGAAAAGCTCAACTGGTAATTTAAAGGCGGGATGGGATGAACCGGTAAACCCGTTGCTCTAATTTTAATGGTATCAACTTTGTCGAATTCTTCATAAGCCTGTAAGGCAAGAATATTGATCATCCCCGGCGCCATTCCGCAACTGGGTATTACAAGTGATTCCTGCTCTAATGCGCGTTCGTTATAAGTGAGCTGTTTTTCATATACCTCATCGCTGCCGCCGAAATCGATGAAATGGAGTCCGTTTTCAATCGCAAGCCGGGCAAGTCTCTTGTTGAAATGTGACGGTAGCGCAGAGATCAGAAAATCAAATCCATTAATTAAAGTAGATAAGGCCTGCTCCTTCTCCACTCCCATTCGAAATGTACGAAGCTTTTTACTTTGAATACTTTGCTTGAGGGGCTCGAGAACCGTCCCATTCTTATCTATGACCGAAACTGCGGAAACGGAGGGGTTATTACAAAGTACCCGGGTTAATGCAGCACCTACCGCACCGGCACCAATAATTGCAATCTTCATAAAAACTAATAATCTGTGTGATTTGATTATGTAACTACATATACCCGCCGCTGAAATGAGGATGAACGGGTATGCCTAACCTGTAATGTTGAATAATATAAAACTATTTACCGGCGTTGGTATTATGATAATGTGTTATTGTGACATATCATTCCACAACCAGGGGGTGAAACTGGCTTCGACGGGATGAGTAGGGTCACAGGCTGCATGTCGAGTTTTCATCCATGGTTCTTGTAAAAACTGTGGAAGCAAACGTAAATGCTGACAATTACGAATACCGAATGGCTGCATAAAAGCCGTTCCGTCCCTCTTGCTGCCCGCCTGCCGGTGGCTTGAACGGACGCCGAACTCAGGCAGGATAGCGAAATGCGTTGGCTGAGCGCATCTCGTGAAACTTTATCAGCCTGGCGTGAGGCCGCCTTGTTGCCTGGCAACCCCTCACGTAAGACCAGATAGGGCAACTACGCATGTAGACGCTTGATGGGTCTCCATCTCGGACCGGGGTTCGACTCCCCGCACCTCCACTAAAAAGCCTTTGTAAGATAACCGCTTACAAAGGCTTTTTTTATTCTGTCAGGTACCTTTGCGATTCGGCTGCCTCTTCAAAAATCTTTTCTAAATCCACACCGATAAGCTCACCCTTCCATTTTTTGATTTTACCGTTGATCATCACCATATCCACATTGGAAGTATCCATATTTAAAACCGCAGCGCCCAAAGGATGATTGACTGGAAATACATTGATGTCTTTAGTTCGCAGAGCAATCAGATCTGCTGCCTTTCCGGGAGATAGGGAGCCGGTCTTATCAGCCAGGCCATTGTCTTTCGCCCCCTGAAGTGTGGCATATTCCAACGCTTCTTCAACGGTCATCAAATCCTTTGTATCACCCTGCTGCTCCTCGTAATGAGCCTGCATCCTCTGCAGTGAAAATATGGATCTCATTTGGGTAAACATATCCGTTGCTATGCTGGTCTCCACATCTACGCTCAAACTTGGCTTTATACCATGCCGCCTCGCCTGCATGATCGGAGGGATACCATGCCCCATTTGCATTTCGATGGGAGCTGAGATCGATAGACCTGCACCGAAATCCGCCATTAATTCCCATTCTTCATCCAAAAGGCGGGCACAGTGGATACAGGTTACATCCTCCCCCATTAATTCAGCCATAGGCAGCAAGTCACCGGATGTATTTACATGTACGCTAATCGATGCCCCTACATCCCTTGCAAGTTTCCATTGATCTTCGTTTATGCCGGCTGCCATTGCAAGCGTCACCAGCTGATCATCTGAATTAAACCACTCTTCCCGCAAACGTTTGATATCCTCCGGAAACCGATTTTGCTCACCTTCAGCTCCACCGCCATAAGCATATACGCCCCTGATTCCGGACTCCATCAACCCTTCAATGGCAGCGTCGGTATGATCAGGCGAATTACCGATGTGAGACCAATCCAAAACAGTCGTTACCCCGGCACTAATTGCACTCAAGCCGCTTACCAAATCACCGATATAGGCATCTTCGGGCCGAAACTTCGACCTATAGGTTCCGGTAATCGTCTCCATATAATCTTCCAGGGTACCGTTGGGCAGAATATTTCGAAGCGTTCCCTGCCACATGTGCCGGTGCGTATCCACGAATCCCGGGATAATGATGTGATCGCTGGCATCAATGACCTCACCCTGCGATTCTATTTCTTCAGCAATGCGTGAAATCTTTCCGTTTTCAATGAGGATGTCGCCTTCCGGAAGCTCTCCGATTTCATCATCCATAGAGATGATATATCCGCCTTTTAACAGAATTTTATCGGCTTCCGGCGGGGTTTCATTTCTTTTTGATGATGAAGTATGCCGGCCAAGCGTCAATAAACCGGCGGCACCGCCAACTCCGGACAAGAATTTTCTTCGGGAGATGGTCATAGCTACAATCTCTTTATTTTGATGGAAGTGTAAAAGCATATTGATCCAGGCAATGTGATTGCTTGATCAAATAATTATAACCCGGCTGGGCAAACATTCAGCCGGGTTATCTGCAGAACACATTTTTTTGTTCTCCGGTTTATTTACCGGTGATGCAGCTTACCTCCACTTTAGCATTCTTAGGAAGTGTTTTTACGGCGATGGCTTCGCGGGCAGGTGGCTCATCACCAAAATAGGAGCCGTAGATTTCGTTAACCGTCTGAAAATCGCCCATATCCGCAAGGAAGATGCTGCATTTAATGACCTTATCCATGGAAGATCCGGAGGCTTCAACAATCGCTTTTACATTTTCCATCACCTGTTTTGTTTGGGTCTCGACATCATCCCCGGCAAATGAGCTGGTTGCGGGATCAAGCGGAATTTGTCCTGAAACATAAACCACGTCGCCGGTGTCAATGGCCTGGCTATAAGGTCCGATTGCTTCAGGTGCATTGGGAGTGTGAATTACTTTGCGGTGTGCCATAATTGTAAATTCTTGTGATGTTTTGATTTAACAGTGATTAACTTGCCTGGTAAACGGGCTTTTTTGTAGTTTGCGGAAGCGTTACAGCATCCACTCGATTTGATCATACAAGTACACAATAGGTATGATCACGGCAAACTTTTTCGTAATTTTTACTATATGTAGAGGATGCGTCAACGATCATCTATTGTGGTATTGCGAAGGCTCTATGTGAGCCGAAATCAGCAATGTAAGACGTTTTCGTTAGTCATTACATAAATCTGCAGGGTACTATCAATAGCTAACATTACGTATTGTGTATAGTATCATCTATACGTAGATTTATCAATTGAAAATCAAGTATAACACAAAGCACACAACATGAAACGCCTTTATCCAATACTGCTTCCGGCATTTCTTATTTACCTGGCAGCATGCGGTACCGACCCGAATATTGAATCAGCGCGCCTATCATTATTGACTGAAGATTATGACGAGGCCATCGAAAATGCACGAGCTGCTATTGAAGCTGATTCCTCAAATGCTGAAGGATTCCATCTCAAAGGGGTTGCGATAGCTTCTAAAGCTTTTGCCGGCGATGTAAAAGAACGTGAGCCGGAATACAGTACAGCCCGCGGTTTGTTCGACGAGGCGCTGCGTCTTTATGATGACCAAACTACCATCGGTAGTGATAAAGACGACATGCAAGAATTTATCTTCGATATCTGGGGTACAGAGTTCAACACAGGTATCGAAATGCTCGAAGACGATATCGTTAGCTCTGATCGCGATTCTCTTGAAATTGCCAGATATCACTTCATCAACTCAAAAACAATCCAGCCGGACTCTGTTCAACCGTATTCGGTATTGGCAGAAGTTCATGCGGCTCTTGAAGAATACGACGATGCCATCCGTGTAACCCGAGCTATCCTGGAAGATCTCGGTAAAACCGATGACATCTACAGCTACTATCGCCTGGCGAACTTCTATCAGCAAAAAGATGAATTTTCTGAGGCCATCGAAATCATGCTCGATGCCAGAGAAAGGTTTCCTGATGAAATTGAAATCATCCAGGAGCTGGCATTTATGTATTTCGAAGAAGGCCGAACGGATGAAGCTATTGATGCCGTTGCGGACTTGATTGAGGCCGATCCGGATAACCCTGAATATCGCGTTGTCTATGCGACGCAGATGTATCAGATTGCTCTAAGGGTCGATGACGAGATTCGTGAGATCAACGAGCAAATCATGGAAAAACGCCAGGATATTCAAGCCTCGGCCCAGGAAGAGGACTTTACTGAGGAGATGCTTGATGAAATGGAGGCTGAAATCGCTGAGCTTGAAAATAAACGTGCCGAGTATGAAGAAGAAGCCCAGCGCTTTATCGACTCCGCCCTCGAAGAACTTCAGGCCGCTGAAGAAATGAATCCCGACGATCCTGCCATTTTCCATACAATGGGTATTATCTACCAGAACAAGGGGGCTAACAAAATTGACCTGCGGAACATCACCAACGATCCCGACGAAATCGATCGATATGATGAGGAAGCGCGGGAATACCTGAGAGAAGCCATACCTTATTTCGAAAAAGCTGTTGAGTTAGACTCCGATGACCAGGAAAGCTGGCAGTCACTCTTTGAAATTTATGTGACGCTCGGCGAAGAAGAAAAAGCGCTCGAAGCTCAGGAAAAAGCCGGCCTTGATGACGCTGACGTGCAACATCAAGATCAGCAACAAGAACCTTAATTTCGGTTAGTTTTAACCCTCCCATAACTTATGGCGATTAACCATTCAACCCGAATCGCAAGCCTCGTGCTTGCATTCGGGTTCTTATTTGGGTGCAGTGCACCGAATCCGTATATCGAAAGTACCAAAGATAACCTCGATGGCGGAGACTACCGGTCAGCACTCCAATCTATTGAAACGGCTTTAACGGAAGAGCCCGAAAATGCCGAAGCTCACTATTATCGTGGTTTGATATATCACGAAATGGCTCAAAGTGAGGACAATATCAATCAGAGAGATGAAGACTATGAAGAAATGAGAGGCTCGTTCAGTACGGCACTCGAAATCTATAGCGAATCCAGTAGACGAGGTAGAACTTCTGACATTGAGTATTTAATATCTTCCGCCTGGAGTGATGAACACAATGCCGGCTATAGCAAGCTCAACGAATCTGAAAGCGTCAGTAATGATGATATCGAAACTGCTCTGGCCCATTTAAGCAATGCCATAATCATTGAGCCGGATAGCATTGTATCTTACGAATTGGCTTCCGAGGCTTACTTGAAACTGGAAGATCCTGCTCAGGCATTTCAAACTCTTGATAAAGTCATGGACCTGGAAGTGGAACTGAAGCAGTCCACATACGAGCGCCATGCCTATTTGGCATTACAGGTGGGGGATTTTGAAAAAGCCATGCAATCCTACTACACGTTGCAGGAAGAAGGCTTCGACGATCTGAACCTTTCCCATGGCCTGATAAACACACTGAAACAAGCCGAAGAGCACCGGAAAGCAGCTGACATTTTAGAAGATCTACTCGAACGCTCTCCGGATAACCCCGACTATGCGTTGACCTATGCCAAACAACTCTATGGCCTGGCAGTCGGACAATTTGAAAGCTGGCTTGATACCTACCGCGATGATCCGTTCGGTGATGTAACCCGCACCAGATTCAATGAAGCGTTGAGCTATGCAGAGGAAGCCGAAGTAAAGTTCAATGAAGCCGAAGAACTTGCAACAGGCTCTGAAAATGTAGTTTCAGCAAAAGCTATTTTCTTCCAGAACATGACGGCTGAACTAGCTGACATGCGGTCCGGTGTTTCAGAGGACGAGT
>SLJN01000270.1 GCA_007135115.1 Balneolales bacterium | reverse complement strand
GACCACATACTGCAGGATATAAGAAGCGTCCATGGCAGTTACTTCTCCGGTTCCCGAAACATCAGCCGCTTCCTCCTGTTCGGCGTTCAGAGAGATTGCATCAACAAGGAATTGAAGAACCATCGAGGCATCGTAAGCGGAAATGTTTCCGGATTCACTTACATCACCCAGCAGAATGCCGGTGCGATCGGTCAGCCAAGGATCAAAGTCCACCGAACCGGATTGTTCACGAACCTCATTTCCTTCTCCTTCGAGGTTGCGATCATCATGGTAGGGACCGGTTTCGTCACCCCAGTAATTGTTGATGGCCGTTGTGGTTCCATCAGAATCGTGATCCAGACCGTAATTGTCGTTGTCGCGGATGTTACTTTGCCGGATCGTCGGATCCGAATCGCGATCAATTTCAACTCCGGTTGAGTTAGTGTGGATCTCCGAGTAATTAATGGTCGGTGATGCATCTCGTATGAATACACCGCTGCTGTTAGCGTTTGATGAAAACAGCGAGTCCACAACCATATCGTTATTGCGGATGTCCAGGTTATCGTCGGCGTAGCGTACCATCACGTTGTTCATATAGGAATCATCGTGATCGCCCCAGACTTGCAAATCGCCCCAATCGCCGGGCTCGGGTACGGTTTCGTTATCGTCAGCATTGGTATCTCCACCGTAGGAGTCATCATACCAGGAAGTAAAAATGATTTTATCTTCGGTGTTACCTTCAGCAATTAGACGACCATCAATGCGCATGCGCTGGCCATCGAGTTTGAAAATAGAGCCGGCAGCGACATTTAGCTCCTGGTCATCATCAACCGAGATGTTGTTATCAAGACTTACAAAAACCGGCTCGTCGATATCATCCGGGAGGGTGTGGCCGATCATTCCGTAGATCTCATCTCCCATCAAAATAGCGTTTGCCGGGTAGGTGTTATCTGAAATTTCATTTCCATCGAAACCAAAACCCTCTTCGTTACCGGTGTCTTCCAGCGATAGCTGGTTTTGTACTCCCAGACCGAACTGGTTTCCAGACATGGTGTTGTCGGTAAGATGAGCGCGGGATGTGAAAATTCCAACCCCTTCATTATCAATTACTTCATTGTTATTGATAACCATCAGAGTATCCACATCGTCGTTCATGGCATTCACATCCATTCCGTGACCTTCGTTTTCCCGGATTTCATTTCCGGTAAAAGTTTGAGGAATCTCCGCTTCATTGATTCGGATACCATCACCGAGGTTGGATTCGATGATATTGCCGGATACTTCACGAAACGCACCATCGCGCGCGCCATGGGAGCGAAGCGCCTCACCATCATTATACCGAAACTCGCTGTTTCTTACGCTTGCTTCAGTACCATTACTAAAGAGGTGGATTCCGTGTCCATCGTTATTCTCCACCACACTTTCTTCGAAGGTGATGATAGCGTCTGAACGTAATTGAATTCCATGACCGTCGGAGTAGGCTACGTCCAAATGGGTTACGGGTTCGTTTAGCGGTTCGCTGAATCGGAGTTGGTCATCACCATACCGAAAAACAGCATGCTCAAGTCGGGAGTCATTGGATGAATTGTTTCGTATTTCAAAGCTATTCCAATCTCCCGGCTCCGGATCATCTTCATAATCTTCCTGATAGGTACTGCCACCCCAGTCAGTATCTCGGTAGGAGGTAAATACAATGGGATCTTCATCAGTCCCAACGGCATAAAGCTCGTGGTCCATTCGCAGTCCGGTACCACTTGAAAACTTAACAATAACACCGGGATCAATAGTCAGATCATCTTCGGTATCAATTCGCTCAACTGCGACATAAACCGGCTCCGGCATAGCTTCCGGAAATGTGGTTCCCATTGTACTGTAGACATCCGAATGCAAAGCAACAGCATTGTCGAACTCATTGTCTTCAATGATATTGCCATCGTCACCTTCACCATCTACATAAATATTTCCGAGTCTTCCGGTTACACCGATAGCGTAGCGGTTTCCTTCAAATTCATTGTCGATAAATCGCGCTCTTGAAGAAACGATACCTTCATAATCGTGGCCGCTTAAGGTATTTCCGATGAACTGTATGTCTTCCGCCTCAGCTTCATGGTTGTTATTCCAGATTCCATATTCTCCATTATTGCGAATAGTATTACCGCTAAAGGTCTGAGGAGTTTCGGCATTGTAAATGGCTATACCTTTGTCATCATTCTCTTCGATAATGTTATTCGCAACTTCACGAAACACTCCGTCTCTGCCGCCATGCACACGTAAACCGATTTGGTTATATCTGATTTCACTGCTGCGTACCGTAGCTTCCGTTCCATTACTGAATAGGTAAACGCCACGATCTTCATTGTGTTCGATAACACTGTTTTCGATGGTGATGTTGGCATCAGACCGCAATTCGACACCATTGCCGTCAGCGTGGGTAACTTCAAGATTTGTTACCGGCTCATCAATCGGTTCGCTGAAACGTAGTTGATCGCCACCATAACTGATTACAGCATGTTCAAGCCGTGAATCGTTGGACGAATTATTGCGAAATTCAAGAACGTTCCAGTCACCCGGTTCCGGACTTTCATCTGCATCATGCGTTTGCCCGCCCCATTCGGCATTGCGATAGGAGGTGAACACGATAGGGTCCTCTTCGGTACCAACGGCATAGAGTTCATCATCAACACGCATGCCACTGCCGCTTGTGAACTTGATGATGACTCCAGGATCTATGGTTAGATGATCCTGAGTATCAATTCGTTCAACTGCCACATAAACAGGCTCGGAGATGGCTTCCGGGAATTCGGTATCTATGGTACCTTCTACATCGGAATGAATGGCAATGGCATCATCGAATTGATTGTCTTCGATGATATTACCATCATTACCATCACCATCGGTATATGTATTACCAACATTATCATGAATTCCGATAGCGTAGCGGTTTTCGCAAAACTCGTTATCAACAAATTGAGCTGAAGAGCTCAGGATACCTTCTTCGGCATTTCCTTCGAGAAGATTATCTTCAAACAGGATTTCTTCCTGATCCAGATTGATTACCGAAATACCGCTTCTCTCGTTATCGCGAATTTCATTATTTCGGAATATTTGCTCGCCTTCGGCATTATGATTAACAACACCTCTTGATTCGTTTCCATAAATCTCCGTGTCTTCCAATAACGCAACAGTTCCGGTTCTACTTCCCATCGTACTGGATGAAATTCCATTCCCATCATTGGAAAAGATTTCGGAGTTTGTAAGTTCGAGACGTTGACTTCTATTTATTCGAATACCGGTCGTGTTGTTATGGCTTACAAAAACTCTATCAAGAGTGACGGTATTATCCCCGGAAAACAAATTGATTCCATAATCATCGCTTCTGTTTACATAAACATTGCTGATATCGGGGTTGGTGTCGTCAATTCGCAGTGAACCATTAGAGCTACCGCCATAGCGTATAACTGCATGCTCCAAAACGGAATTATTGCTTTCAAATAAAAGCTGGTCCCAATCACCTGGCTCGGGAACACTTTCCGCATCTCCGTCTGTATTGCCGCCATAGCTATCATCTTTTTCAGAGGTAAAGATGATACGGTTATCCTCTTCTCCTTCTGCAAGCATTGTACCTTCGACATCAATGCCATCGCCGCTGCCGAACTTTACGATTACGCCCGGCTCTATAGTCAGAGTGGCATTGCTTGCAACATCAATATCATTCCGGACCCAGTAAACTCCGTTATCCCAGGTTTCATCCTCGGAAATATCATCGGTGACTTCGGTAACTTCAAAATCGTCTTCACCTGAGCTCCAGGGTTCATATAGGATGAAGTCATCCACTTGGTCGCCCTGTCCGGTTGGGTTGGATGTAGGGTGATACGGACCCGATTGATGCCCCCAGAAATTACGTTTGGCATCTAAGTTTTCTGTTGCGCCATCACTTCGGCGAATACCGTATTCATCATTGCCGGACATATTGTTGTTGAACACTTCCGGTAAGCTCGATCCTAAAGATTCGAAATGCATTCCAACCCGGTTGTCTTCAATTGTGTTGTCGGTGATATCAGCAACAGCAGATTCATCATTGTAAATACCGATATCATTTCCTGAAATGGTGTTATCGGTGATTTCAGGTCCGGCATTGACCGGTACTCGAGCGCCGCCATCATCATTATTCAATACTGATGAGTTGGTAAGCTCAAAGTTTGAAAACGTATCGGAGAAAACGCCGTAACCGTCATTGTTTTCAACAGTTAGCTCATCAAGCAGTGGTGAAGATGCGCGGACGTTTACGCCGTGTCCCTCACTATGATGTATGTGTGAATGGGTAATATCAACACCGAAAGCGCCACTGCGGTAGTAGACGTTTCCGTTTGTGGAGCCATATCCGCCATAGGCAATCTCGACATGGCTAAGTGTTGATCCGACATCATCGGAGTTTGCGAAAGTTATTCCGGCCCAATCACCTTTTTCAGGTGAATCTTCAGCCGATGTAAAAACGATTTCCTGATCCTCTTCTCCATCTGCATCAAGCACACCTTCGATAATAAGTGCGGTATGATTCTCAAACTCCACCTCCACTTCAGGCTCGATGGTTAAGGTGGCTCCCTCCTCGACTGTCACGGAATCGGTTACCGTAACAGGACTATCTGATTCAGACCAGGTAGTATTATCGGAAATACTACCGTCAGCTGTTGATTGAGCATATCCTGTACTGACCTGTAGTGAAAACAGGGCAGAAACAACTAACATGCTCGCCAAGCGTAACTGATAATGCATAAGCTAACCTTGTTGGTTTGTTTTTGATTTTTAAATCGGTGAGCGATTCATTCAAAGAATCTGTCACATCGTGATGAATGCTACTCATGATTCGGTCAAGACGCGTGGTACCCATATATGTCTAATGAACAGTAAGTTTATTACCGAACGACCTTAAAGTTTGAGTTTTGACCAACCACTCATCGATCTTACTTATGTAAATACAATCGTATTTTGATGATAAACCGGATCATACAGCTAAATAAACTTAGGCTTAAGGTAGCTGCGTTGAGCAGACAGCAGCGTTGGGAGTTGGTCTGCTAATAGCTATCTTCCCTGCGGATCTGAATGTAATCACCAAATCCTGATATGCGACTCGACCCCAAATATTTCAACATTTTCGTAGGTACTATCGGCGTATTTTCCATTATTCTGATAGGCTATTTTACCATCACCTATTATTCCGGTCAGCAAGCCGGTTTCAAAGAGAGGGTCGGGGATGGAGAAGAACTTCGTAAAACTTCCTTTGAGGAGATCGAAACCGGGGATTCACTCAAAGTAGATGATCTTCGGGGTTATCCGGTGTTACTTGATTTCTGGGCTCCATGGTCGAACAGATCAATGCAGGCGCATCGGCAGATTACCGAAATTGCAGAGAATCATCCCGATTTGAAAATCATCTCGGCCTTAGTAAAAGATGATGAAAATAGCTTCAGGGAATACCATTCCGAACATGGATACGAGTTTCGCTTTGTACATGGGACGGGGGTGTATGAAGATTTTCTGGTGCCGGGCGTTCCCTCTTATGTGATGTTTGACCGGGAAGGTGCCGTACTGGATGTTGTAGTGGGTTACCCACGTGAAGATGTTTTTGATTCGTTAATTTCCTACCTCGAATCCAACGAATAATGAGTTTTCATTGGCTGGATTCCAAAATTGTGGATTCTGAACAGGTATCGGCTCCGGTGAGCCGAGGCCTTTGGTATGGAGACGGCTGCTTTGAAACACTTTTAATTGACGCAGGTCGCGTATTCAGACTTCGAGAGCATCTTGAAAGGCTGAAGAAAGGTTTGCACTATCTGGGTTTCCCGGAGCAACCGGGTTTGGATGATCAAATTCAAACCGGGATTTCCGAGCTACTCCGGACCGGTGGCCTGGAGGAAAAGCAAGTCCGCCTGAGAGTACAGGTCTGGAGAGAGGGGAGCGGTGGATTTGCACCACCCGATGATCAAAAGCTAAGAGTGCACATTGTCGCTGCTGAACAACCTGCAAATACTTCGGCGCTGCGTCTGTCAACCGTGCCAACCCGTAGAATACCGTCTGCCAGTGTGCGAAGTGATTTGAAACTATCCTCATCAGCCAATTATATAAGAGCGGCCTACGAAGCCCGAAGTGCCGGTGCAGACGAAGCTTTGATGCTGACTACAGACGATTATATCAGTGAAACGACCATCGCCAATATATTCTGGATGAAAGGCGATACCATCTATACGCCATCCACGGATTGTGATATACTTCCGGGTATTATGCGCCAGGCGTTAATGGAGTGGATTGATCAGCATCAAAATCAGTTTCGCTTGGTGGCCGACCGGTTTCCGGCTGATGCTCTCAACAATGCTGATCTGATCTGGCTCACCAACTCCGTTCGGGTTATACAGCCTGTAGCATCGGTTGATCAAGTGCCGTTCATTAAATCTGCTGAAGCTTTGGAGAATATCGAAGATAATTTTCGTTTGTTCTTAGCAGAGCGTTATACTACCATTGTGTAAGGTTAAAAGAAGGTTGTCTGTAGAAGCTATTTTTGATTTCCTTTTTAAAAAGCACCATTGAGTAAGAACAAATAAATTAGAGCGCACTATGGTCAGCAAACTGCCGGTTGATTTAATAACTCGTCTGAGGCTACTGGGGCCGGTTTTAGTCCTGGACTCTCAGTCGCGGGATCACCCTTCTTCCCGTGAAATATTTCTGGGGGGCAGACCGGTTGCTGCTTTAACCGTTCACGGCAGCATGTGTAAAATTGTTCACATGGATGCCACTTCCTATATGTGGCAGGGAAGTGCATGGGAAGCATTGAAATATTTTCGCGAAAAGTTCCCGGGTTGGAGCGGAGGTTGGCTGGGCTATGACCTTAAAAATGATACCGAAGCGCTCACCAGCAAAAACACCTACAAAATGCAGTTGGCAGATTTGTTCTGGATGCAGCCTTCGATTTTTATCAAAATCAATATCGAATCCGGGAACATTAACTGGGTAATGGGCAATGAGGATATGCTTCCGGATCTTCCCGAAAATGTGCCAAAGGAATTTCATCTCGAAAACCTTGAACCGGGTCTGGATTGGGAAGACTATTCCAAAGACATTCAATCCATACAGGATTACATCAAAAATGGCGATGTTTACGAAGTGAATTACACTTACCCGTTTTGGGGGGATGCCCAGGGAGACCCGCTGCTGTTGTACGAATCCATGCGTGAGGCTGGTCCGGTCCCGTTTGGAGCCTTTATTGATACCGGCAGGACCGCCGTTTGCTGTGCTTCTCCGGAAAGGTTTTTGGAAAAACGAGGACGAACGCTTCGTTCACAACCCATTAAAGGGACGGTAAAACGCGGAGAAACGGATCAGGAAGATGAAAAACTTATCGCCACCGAGCTCGAAAACGAAAAAAACCGCGCTGAAAACCTGATGATTGTCGATCTGGTCCGCAATGATCTCAGTAAAGTATGTGAACCCGGATCTGTTCAGGTAGATGATTTGTTTGAGGTGCAAACCTTTGCCACATTGCATCAAATGGTAACATCAATAACCGGGCGAATAACGGAGGAATGCGACCCCATCGACGCCCTTAAAGCCTGTTTCCCAATGGGTTCGATGACCGGTGCGCCGAAAATCAGAGCGATGGAAATCATTGAAGAACTTGAAATGATTCGCCGGGGGGTATACTCGGGAGCTATAGGCTACATCACCCCGGATGATGATTTTGATTTCAACGTCGTTATTCGGTCAGCTATCGTGCAAAATGGATTATTGCAGTATCAAGTGGGCGGGGCGATTACCAGTGATTCCAAAGCAACCGACGAGTGGGAGGAAACCTGGGTCAAAGCTCAGGCGTTGATGAAAGCTGTAGAGCATTAAGAAGCGCAAATAGAGTATGCACAGGCTATGGTCTGACTATCTTTTTGAGATAAAATTGCATACTGCCCGCACAAACCAGCGGTAAAACCAATCTGTACGATACAGGAACCCCGATCCACCGATTACGGGTTTAGTTGATGACTTCAATTATACACATCTATGACCAAAAATATGCCTGAACCTAAGACTTTAGGAGAGCTTAAGGAGAGCGGCTGGAAATCCCGCTCTGTAAAGGAAGAAATTCGCGAAAATCTCATTCAGCACCTGAAAGAAAAAAAGCAGGTGTTTCCCGGGATTTTAGGGTATGATAAAACCGTCATCCCGCAAATAAACCATGCGTTATTATCCAGGCATGACTTCATTTTATTAGGTCTGAGAGGGCAGGCTAAAACACGAATGCTTCGAAACTTACCTGACTTTCTTGATGAATATATGCCTATAGTTGCCGGCTCTGATATTCATGATGATCCCTACCATCCGTTGAGCAGATACGCACGTGAGTTAATCGAAGAAAAAGGGGATAATACACCTATATCATGGGTTCATAAATCCGAGCGGTATGCTGAAAAACTTGCCACTCCCGATACAACCGTGGCCGACTTGATTGGTGATATCGACCCGATTAAAGCAGCGACCCGCAAACTTACGCTTGCTGATGAACAAGTCATCAACTTCGGGCTGATACCTAAAACCAATCGCGGTATTTTTGCTATCAACGAGCTGCCGGATTTGCAACCACGCATTCAGGTTGCGCTTCTGAATATCATGCAAGAGCGGGATATCCAGATCCGCGGATTTAACATTCGCATTCCTATTGATGTGTTGATGGTGTTTTCGGCGAACCCCGAAGACTATACCAACCGCGGAAATATTATTACTCCGCTTAAGGATCGGATTGACTCCCAGATCATCACACATTATCCGCAAACCATCAACACCGGACTGGAGATCACCCGAAATGAAGCCTGGATGAGCCGCAACGGGGATGTTGAAGTGCAGCTCCCGGACTTTATGGCAGAAGTGATTGAGCATATTGCTTTTGAAGCTCGTGACTCCGAATATATTGACCAAAAGAGCGGGGTTTCGACGCGCCTTTCAATCACAGCGATGGAACAGGTTATTTCAGCAGCTGAACGGCGTGCTCTGATGCATGGTGAAAAACAAACCACCGTTCGGATATCCGATCTTTTCTACTGCGTTCCGGCATTGACCGGAAAGCTTGAGCTCGTGTACGAAGGTGAGCAGGAAGGCGCCATCAACGTGGCAAAACATCTGGTAGGGCAGGCGGTTGAAACGGTTTTCAAAAAACGTTTTCCGGATCCTCAAAAGAAAACCAAGGAAACCGAAGCTCCGTATAAAGAGGTGATGAACTGGTTTTCGGGAGGGAATGTCGTTGATTTACCCGATGATCTCGATGAGAAAACCTATCAGCAAAGATTAGAATCCGTAACGGGGTTGAAAAAAGTGGCGCAGGACAATCTCAATCCGTCGAAACATCATCTGCCTGTGGCTATGGACTTTGTTCTTGAGGCTCTTCATCAACAATCTATATTAAGTAAAGATGATCTTGATGAGCATCGAAGTTTTAAAGATATGGTTGGCTCAATGCTCGGCTCCATCGGAGACTTTGATGATGATGACTTCGGCCGGGAAAACTGATGTTCCATTAATTGCTCATGATTGATTTTACAATTCTGAGTCATATTCCGTTTGGGCCCTTTTGGGCACCCTCTTCCATACCTGAAAAGGACAGTCAATAAAAAAGCTCTGACGACATAAGGTCATCAGAGCTTTTTTAAAAGTTACTAATGGAAAACCGGCCTAGTACTGATCGGGTTCAGGTTGTTGTTCCGGTTGAGGTTGCTGTCCTTGGTCAGGCATTCCCTCTTCTTCCATCATCATTTGCTGCAGACGCTGTTGCAATTCAGGGCTCTGCTCAATAGCCATGTTGATTTCCTCGAAACGGTCAAGGTCCATATCTACGCCTTCATCAGCAAGAGCTTGATCGATGGCACTTTCCATCTCGGCGCCAAGCTCATCGAGTTTAGCATCGGCACTTTCAAAACGCTCCATATCTTCGGAGCTAATGCCGGCTTCATCAGGATCCTGTCCCATTTGGATGGTTTGATAAATTTGGCTGTAAGTTTCCATTTCCAGACCTTCGTCAGCCAGAATACCTTCCATATCTTGCTGATATTCACCTTGAACTTCCTGAGCAATCATAGCAGCATCGAAAAATGCTTGAAGTTCTTCGTCGGAGACATCAACATCAGCTTCGCCTTCGCCCATTGGAGCTTGTTGGTCGGGAGCCTGCTGATCAGGTGCCTGTTGGTCTGGTGCTTGTTCGCCCATTGGCTGTTCGTCGCCCATTTGGTCTTGAGCGTCATCGCCGCCACAAGCCATAAGTGAAACAGCCAGAATAGCGGAAAGAATGTATTTAAGCATTATTTAAAGGTAGATTTAATGGGTATTTGCTACATATTCTCGCAATCGGTAACGAAGCAGTGTCCACTTCCTTTTTTATTTTTTTTATTTCATCAGATACTTCGAATAAAATTACGTGCATGTAAATTCGTGTAATATAAATTAAGTGCTTTCTAAATGGTTGGCAGTTCATACATCAACAGGAATAGGACAACCGGGAATTGCATTAATAGAATTCAGTTTGTATCTTTCGTAGCTATACATACAAATTCTAACTTCTGCGATCGCCATGAAAAAAGGAATTCATCCCGAATACGAAGAAATTACTGTTGAGCTGAGCGACGGGACCGAGATAAAAACCCGAAGTACGATGAAACCTCAAGGCGGTGTTTATCGTGCTGAAGTAGATTCCAAGAATCATCCTTTCTATATCGGCAGCCAGAAAATGGTGTCCAAGAAAGGTCGGGTAGATCAGTTTAACCGTCGCTTCGGCAAGAAGTAAAACGAACTCGTTTTATCAGAATTCAGGCTCGTTTGTTTTAAGCAGACGAGCCTTTTTTATTGGTATCTGCAGGTGTTATTCAAACGAAATCGTTGATCCAATCCACGATTTGGTGTCTCCGGGCCATCCGTTACAGTAATGCAACTCACCTTTTCCGGGCGTAACTTCCAATACGGATGCCGAAACACTCATTACGTGTTGTTGTATCATCGCAATTGAGAGCGCTCCGGGCTCTGGCCAGGTAGATTGGTGTAGTGATTTTATCCAATCCACATTAATATTTTGCCCATTTCCGAACCGGCGACTGAAATCTTCATAGCGAACCCGGTAAGCTTCATCCGGGTCAAAACCTGAAGAAATACGGATTAGGGGTTCCGGTGAAATATCTCCCGTATCTACTGATGTGCCATCCCAGCCATAATAGGCTATTCGTTGTTCCCGCCGGGCAAAAACAAACAGCGTAAAGGGGTTATAGCGCCCGGGATCGGTCTGTTTCGTCGCATTTAAAACTTGATCCACCGTAGTCGAATCCATCAATTCAGGAATGATGAGACCACGACTTAACAGGTCGCTACGATGGGCCGCTTCCGGATTTACGGCCTGATAGTTGTTAATCAGCATAAGTATCAGGCCGTGTGCATTTATCCCAATCCAAGTGCCCCCGGCTTCAGCATCAATCGGACTCAGGTAGGCTGTTCCCCGCTCGGTGTGATGTAATTCAGGTGGAATAGCGGTTGCCCGGTTTTTGCGTTCATCCCGGTTCATTCCTAACAACCAGCGCTCGGTTGAAACCGGTACAAATGAAATCGTACACATGTGGTAGTTCCTTATTCAAAGAAAAAGTGAATAATTTCGTATTTTAATTGTGCTACTTGTTTTTTATAAGGTAATGTTCGAAAAATAATTTTAGTAGCGGTCAGAGCGTAAAATACATGATTATCAGATGGCTCTTTTAAAAAGGATTTGCAAAGCCTTCTAATAGCTTTAACGAAACCTTTCTGTAACTTTTCTGAAAGACGACAGGAATAACAAAGATATTTGATTTAACAGCTACAACATTTCGGAACATGCGATCCGCGTTGCGACAAATTATTATGGGTGTGTTCACTGTCGGTCTGATGATGACCTCGCAGCCGGATGATCTTGCTGCCCAGTTTTCCCGATTTGCCTCAATCGGAACGGAACAGCATGGCGCCGAACTCGGAGAATCTCTTCATACCGTTGATTTCAACGATAACGGAATCAAGGATATCATTGCCGGGGCGCCGGGCGCAACCGTCGGTGAGAATGGCAACGCCGGAATGATTTACCATCTCGAAACCCCAATTGATCAGGATACCCTTCTCACGGAAGAGATGGCAATAATTGAAGGGGACCGCAGCAACGCCCAACTGGGCGAAGAATTTGTTATCGGGGATTTCAACGGCAATGGTGAATACGATATCGCCGTCTCTATGCCTGACTATTCGGAACAAAATCGCGGAAAGATCGCCGTATTTTTCGGCCCTTTTGAGCCGGGCGATCCTGTTTCTACAGAAAACGCCGATGTCTGGATTGAAGGGGAAATACAATCTGATGATTTTGGGGGAAGGCTGGCTGTATTGCCCTACCAGGGAGCCGCAGACGGTTTGCTTGTCGCCGCTTCGGAAACCGCCGACCCCGACAGTCGCTCCGGCAGGGTTTATCTATTTCAAAATTTATCATCACAAGATGCATGGCAGGCGGATGAAGCTGATGTGATGTTCCGAAACGATGAGGGCAATTATTTTTATGGCAATGACTTGGATGGCGGGGAAGACTTTACGGGAAACGGGTATTCGGATGTACTCATTTCCGCACACCGCGCCAATGAAAACGGAGATGATTCCGGCGCGATTTATCTGTTTGAAGGTCCTTTCAATGAGCAGGAATATGAGCGTGAGGATGCAAAAGTAGTACTCGCAGGACCATCACAAAATACTTTCTGGGGCGCCCGTGTGAAATCGCAGGGTGATATAACCGGTAACGGACTCACTGATTTTGCGGTAGCCACATTGTACGATCAGGATGGAAGGGTCGCTTTTTTTGAAGGGCGCGAAGATTGGCCTGAATATATTGAAGTCGATAGTGATGAATACATGGACCAGGAAGAGAGTACCCACCGGGTATATGCCAGTTCCGGATCAAACCGGAGCAGTGGTTACGCTTTCGACTTTTCCGGTGATTATAACCTTGATGGTTCAATCAACCCGCTTATCGGAGCTCCGGAAACCAATTCCGCCGCCGGTGGTATTTCGGTTTATCGCCAAAACGGTTCGGTAAAACGTAACATCCGACCAAACCTCAATGATGAATCCGGCTTCGGCAGTCAGGTATCGAATATCGGAAACATCACCGAAGTGGGTGCGGAGTTTGGGGTGGATGATTTCGTCGTATCCGCCCCCGGAGCTTCACAGGGGATTGGGGCTCAAAGCTACAGCTCAGGTGTTATTTATATTTATGAAGGGGAGCTGCTACCCCCCGAAGTGGATATGAGCGTTTCTCCGGGTACCGATTTATTTCCTGGGGATGAAGTAGAACTGGAAATGAGTTTCGAAGAGGGCAGCCGGCCGGTAGAGGTGGAGCGCTTAGTGGTGCGGAAGTATGAAGAGGGAGAACTGGTTGAAAATGATACCATTTCCTTTGGCGTTGAGGAAAACCGTGTGCTCACTGAAAGCTTTTCCTACTCTGATGATGTACGTATCAACTTTCGTTACGAGGCGTTTGATGAAATCGGCATGAGGTCGCGAGAGGGTGAAAACATCCATTTTACCGAGGCTCCGGGGGATTTTGAACTTGAGGGTCACTCACCGGATGAAGACGTCATTTCTATTTCAGGAAACCCGTTTCAGGAAGTGGAGTATGAGTTTTCTGCCTCGGATCATCCGGTCCGTGATATCAGCTACAGGTTTGCATTTTCGCATGAGCCGGAAGGCTTTGAAAATGGAAACTATGAAACCGTTTTTTCGACTGACCTGCCGGATACCGTAGCTACCTATCAGGAAATCAATGAATTCATGCGGATTCATTTTGGAATAGGTGAGGAGGTGCCGGTGTACTGGAATGTCTATGCCACCAATAATGTCCACCGCACCTGGGCGGATAACGGACCATTCCAGCACCTCATGATTCGCGAAGGTTTAGACCCGTTTTTCGAGCTTGATTCAGCTGATGATGATTTAATCATTGAAGGCCGCGAAGAAGACACCTTCCGGTTTGACTGGGATGAAATGGTGACCGACAACCCGAATGACTTCCTTCAGTATTATTTTCGTTTGATGATCGAAGATGATACAGGGACCTATTTGGAAGAATTCCCAACCGGAGATGACGCCACACAAACCCATTTCGAGCTCACCTATAAAGAGCTGAAAAATATCCTTGAAGATCACGATCTGTTAGAGGCTGCTGAAGGTGATGATCTCGAAATGTATTACACGGTTCGGGCGATGATTAATCAAAATGAAGATCAGAGCCATTTTCCGAATCCGCAGACACGGCAAGTTTCGGTAGAGTACCGGGAGTTGGTGGGCACTTCAGCTGATGAAGATGAAGAAATTCCGGAGGAGTTTTCCGTTAAACCGAACTACCCCAATCCGTTTAACAATCAAACGCAGATTCGTTTTACGATTCCTGAACAAACCCAGGTAAATATTGAAGTCTTTGATGTTCTGGGTCAGGAGGTCTATACCTGGAGCAGTGGCGGCCAGCTTATGCCCGGAGAACATGAACACGCTATTAATGCTGAAGGATGGTCTTCCGGGACGTATATTTATCGCGTTCGCACCGATCACGATGTTCGCTCCCGCACGATGATGCTTATGCGATAATCATCATGGGAACGTAATATTCTCTTGAGATAAGACTTTAAAAGGTCGCCTTCACAGATTTTAGAAATTTCACCCAATATTCGTCAAAATATTATTTATGCAACTTTACCAGTTTACCGTAAATCCATTCTACGAGAACACCTATCTCGCCACTGAAGGCGAAAATGCCGTATTATTCGACCCCGGTTTTTTTGATGACAACGAATTCAAACAGTTTGAGTCGAAACTGCAAGAATCCGGAGTCGGGCTTTCAGCTATCGTGCTTACACATGCCCACGTTGACCACGTTATCGGGTTGAAGAAAGTGAAACAAAAGTATGATGTTCCGGTCTACCTGCATCAAGAGGACCTGTTTTTCTGGGAGAATTACGTCATGCAAGCCAGTATGTTCGGACTCGAAGTAGAGCCGTTTGATTTCAATCCCACACACCTTGATCCGCAAAAGAACTGGAGTGAAACCGGAATTTCTTTTGATGTCCTGTTTACTCCGGGTCATGCTCCCGGGCATCTTTCGTTCTATCGGGAGCAGGAAGGGCTTGTCATAGCCGGAGATACACTGTTTCAGGGAAGTATCGGGCGTACGGACTTATACAAGGGAGATATGCAAACCCTGGCGAACAGCATCAGGGAAAAACTGTACACCCTGCCGGATGATACGGTAGTCTATCCGGGACACGGTCCCGCTACCAAAATCGGCGTTGAAAAGAAAACCAACGGGTTTGTACGGTCGGACTGATCAATCGGCGTTTTGTTCAACGCGGGATTTCAGGGACTGGATTTCGGCGTCAAACTCTGCGGCACGTTCCGGGCGGCTTTCTTTGAGCTGTTCATAGATGGTGATTGCCTCTTTCAGTTTGCCTTGCCGTTCATAAATCGAGGCCAGAGTTTGTGTGGCAATATCCTGAATCTGACTGTTTTTTTTGCTCAAGTCTTCGGAATCGTCAAGAGGTGACTCATCCGGTTCTTCAATGGTTGAGCCTTTGGTTTCCGACAGCCGGTTGATCAAAGTTTCCAAATCAGCCGATATTTCACTTTGCCCTTTAGATGAAGTGCCGGATTTGATATCAGGCTTATCCGGGATGTCGGCATTGAAGTGATCGGGATGAAGCAGGAAAAAATGAAAATGCTCTAAAAGGGGGCTTCCGGGGGCAAACCGCTTCGCCATTAACGCCGTTTTAAGTGCCTGATCTTTTTGATCATTTCGGTAATACAGCCACGCTAAGAGCATGTGTCCGACAGCATCCTGACCCCGTTTACGCAAAAATGAACGAAGGCGCTCAATAACCCGGTCCGGTTGATCAGGAAACTGTTCCAGATAACTACTCAGCGATTCGGGTAATGAAAATGGAAGATCAGACATTGCAATTAATTCGTGATTGTATAAAAAGGCATAGTATCTCTAAGATAAACGCAAAGATCAAGGCGAGTGAAGTTCCCAAAAAGCCCAGTCTACAAAAGAGCGTACATGAGCATTTTGGGGACGAGCGGAACGCCGATATTGGCGTTTTCTTACAGACACTAATTAATCCATAAATAACAGCGCAAATATAGTGCTGCATAGTTGATCGGAGCAACTGCTACTTTTATCGTTTTTGCTTGCATGTACCGACTTTCTTATACTCACAGAGATATTGTTGAGCAGGAACCCCGTTTTAAAGTCCGAAACCGGTTTTGAAAATATAAGAATAAAGTTCTGCTGAAGGCTTCTTCAAGCGGTTTGGGACTGAATTTCAATCAAAATCTTTATGTGGAATACCATCAAAGCAAAAATGGCCAATAAAAAGGCCGTTTCTGATTTTCGGAAGTTAACGGTACAATACGCCGAATCCCCCGTAGATACGACCCTGGATGTGAACGCGAAAATGAATGAACTGCAATCGGTAGATGGGGATTTATCCGATTTGCAGGCAAAATATATGGCCGCTGCTGCCGAAACGGCTATTCGTTCTTTGCCTGATGGGCAGAATTTTCAAATTGGCGCGTCCAACCTCACCGCTACTATGATTTTGGCGAGCCTGTTTCATGAAAAAAATCGCAATGCGCTCCAATTGGTTGACCCGGATAACAAGGCTGCCAATGTAAATCAATTAGCGGAGACTTCTGTGAGGGGTGATACTTCTGAAAAAATTTCACATTCCACAAAATCGGTCGATTCATTTTTTTTAGATAAAAATCCCTCGGTTTCATTCGCTCTGATTGATGCCTGCGATGACTACAGCGATGCGAAGCAGATTTATCAGACGTGTGCGGATCATACCGAAACCGGATCCCTCATTGCAGCTTTTGATGTTGATAACGAAGCCTGCGCAGCTTCCTTAAAAGCGTTTCGGGAAGTGTTGTTGGATCAGCCGCAGTGGGTGCTTTGGGCGCATTGTAAGAACCTGGCCGTAGTGCGCCGGGAATTTTAAACCTGGGGTTCTTCTGTGGATCTGAGCATCATCGTTCCGGTCTATAACCGGCAGCATACTATTCATCAGGCGCTGGAAGCATCGCGAAAAGCTGTTGATAAGCTCACCACCCAATGGATTATAGTGGATGACGGCTCCGAAGATGCGTCCGCTCAAACCTGCCAGGATTGGAGCGATAACAATCCCGGGTATCAAGTGGAGATTATTCGCCAAGAAAACAAGGGGGCGGCTGCGGCTCGCAACGCCGGACTTTCAGCAGCATCCGGCCGGTATATACTTTTTCTTGATAGCGACGATGTGCTTTTGCCGGACTGGCTTCCTACAGCAGCCGGGCAAATGGATCAGGCAGATGAAATCGATATCACTTATACCGGCTACCGCATCATCGACGGACATAATGAAGTAGTGCGAACCTCTCAAGCCTTCAAGGAAGATAAAGCGCTGCAGGGGATTCTCACGACCTGGGTCACCCATCCCGATGTGATTTTATACCGGAAGACTTTACTGGACAAGACCGGCGGTTTCCGGGAGGATATGCCCGCAATGCAGGATCATGAATTCACGCTTCGCGCATTTCTTAAAGCCCGGAAACGAAAACGCCTGCGAGGGTACGGCGTAGACGTCCGGGAAGAAGGGGCTGATCGCATTTCCGCAGAGCGGTTTTCCAAGTCTCAGCCTGATGTGATCGCATTTTTGAAAGAAACGGTCAATCTGTTACGCGAACATGGTCAATGGCAACAGCATGCCATACATTGGCAAACCCGGTGTGAAAGCTACATTTACCAATTTCTTCGAAATGGCAGAAAACGAGATGCTGCCGAAGTTGCCCGGATTTTGAATACCTATGCGGATCAATTCCTTCCGGATAAAGTGCGATTTGGATTAGCCCGAATTTTACCGCCGGCTGCCTCATCGCTTTGGTATCGAAAAACGTCCCGTAAAATCTGGTGATCATATCGATTTGAGCTATGATACCTGCTCCATAATCAGGTCATCATGCTGCATCATTTCATTTAACTTTTGCTGATCAAAAGTAAATCCCAGACCGGGTAAATCCGGTGGAATGCGTTTGCCGTTTCGAAATTCTGCACAAGTTCCGGCCGGACTGGCAGCCAGCAGATCGGCACTCAAATCGGTGACGACCACATTTGGTGAACAGCTTGTAAAATGAACACCAGCGGTGATGGCGAGTGAACTCTCCAACATGCATCCCACCATCACTTTCAGCCCCGCAGCATCGGCAGCCTCGGCCATT
The DNA here is from genome assembly GCA_007135115.1 of Balneolales bacterium. Classification (GTDB taxonomy): domain Bacteria; phylum Bacteroidota; class Rhodothermia; order Balneolales; family Natronogracilivirgulaceae; genus SLJN01. The sequence continues at coordinate 4,432 of SLJN01000270.1, read as the reverse complement.
TTTTTGCCGGGGTAGATGCCGCCCGCTTTCTGCAGTTTGATGTTGATTCCATCAGCAGCCTTCGTTTCGATTATTCGATGGGTGTCGGCCAGATCGACGGCGCTTTCGTCGGCAAATACCAGCATATTAGAAAGCCCCGAGGTAACTTCTCGCATCCCGTCAAGATCCCCTTTTGAAAGTGGTTCCTCGACCAGGATAACCGAACCGAGGATGTCACCGATGCGCTGCAAAATCCGCACTGCTTCGGCGGGATCAGCAAATCCCTGATTGGCATCGATCATGAACCGCATATCCCGGGGCAGGGCTGCTCTAATGTGTTCAGCGCGTTCGATATCCTGCTCATCACCGGCAAGCTTGATTTTCAAAACCTCCAGCTGTGGATAAAGATGGGCGACTTTTTTCGCTTCTGCACCCGATTCCGGAGGCGTTTTAATCCCCAGAGTATAACTCTCCGGAGCTGTATGAAGCTTTTGATGATAAAGTTTGTGCACCGGAAGATTTTTTATTTTGCCGGTTAGATCATGCCAGGCAAAATCGAGTGCTGTGCGTGCTGTAGGGGCAGAAAGGTGATCATCCAAAAACCTGTGTAAGTTTGAAATGGAAGAGGTTTCCGGGTCAAGCGAAATGTGGTCTAATTTAGACAGTTCGTCCAAAACCTGATGTTGCGAATCACCAGTCACCTGCGGGAAGGGAGCCGCTTCTCCCCAACCGTCGTAGGAGCCATATTTAAGTTTGACCAACACATTTTGCAGGTGTGTGAAGGTATGAAAAGCAATTTTGAAAGGTTCGTTCAACCTGAGCTCGTACTTCCAGGCTTCAAGTTTGATTTCCGGCATAATCGTGTAACGCTATCGGAGACTGTTGGTGACTTTTGGAAAACTTAAACAGGTTGGCAGAGAAAAAATACCGGTTTATGGTTTTCATCCCTCGTCAGAAACAGATCAGCCTGATTTCCCATAGAAACCCGCAACTTTTTATAAAGCTCATCCGGGCTGACGGGAAAGTTTTTGCGATGAATGCGAATATGCGTGTATCTCAGTTCCGCAAGCAGTTTTTTGAGGCGTTTCGGCTGATATTTCCCCGTTTGTTCTATCCTGTAAATCTTGCCGGGGAAATGCTCATTTAATTTATCACTTGTGAGATAAAATCCTGGATTACCGATGATTTCAAGGTTCAGCTGTGATGCCAGCGTTACGGTGGCACCGGCTTTGATAACGGCAGGATCGGGTTGATACAGGTATTCTGGATCGGGAATGCTCGTTAGACTTTCAGTGGCGTTTTCCCGGTTGATTGAATGTTTTATCTGCCCGTTTTCATCAACAAGAACAGCGCGGATTTTTGATGATGATGCCGAAGGTTCTATTTCCGCAAGAACTTCTTTGACTTCGAAATCAAAAGAACAGCATTCGATGTTACCGGTTTCCGGAAGTTGCTGCAACAGAGCATCCGCATCAAACATGGGAGAAAGTTTACAGGCAAGCAGGTTACAGTTATTGAGCAACTGATGTTTTAACTCAACGACATTGGGCTGACTATCTTCAAGGCTGAAAAAACGCCGGGTCGAGTCACGTCTGGATGGATCAAGATAGATTGCATCAGCATGAATCGGATTGTTGCTCAACCACTCTTCAATCGTGGTATTCATGTATTCAACGACTTTCCCAATCCCCATGATCTGATGATTGTGGCGCGCAATCTTTTGCAGCTGCACATCGGGCTCGATGTGAATCACGCGTTCGAAAGTTTGAGCTAATGCCACCGTGTCCATTCCGAGTCCGCCGGTGCCATCAACCGCGATGGAACCACTCCATTTGCCGGATTTGTATCGCACCATCGCCTCACCCGTTGATTGCTCTATAGATTTTGGGGTGTACAACATACCATCCCGATGCAGACGGGGAAATTTAACTGCCGCTTTTTTGTAACTGATTAATTGTTGAATCAGCTCTTGAATCGGTAAATCGGCAGGGGTGTTTTTGTTTTTGTGATGATACTTGAGAAGCAGATCATCCGGGTTTTCATCCCAATGTTGATGAATGAAAGGTATCCATGTTTGTGGCGAAACATCCAATAACTGCATAACCCAACGAAACGCCACAATACTAAATGGATTGCAGAGAAAAAGGAGGGGTTCACGCAGAGCGCGCAAAGTGGTCACGCAAAGGGCTGCAAAGATGAAAGATTTATATGTCTGTAAAGACTTAATTGCGTGCACTCATAATTCATTAATAAACTCCGTGCACTTTGCGTGAAACCCTTTGCGATCCTTTGCGAGAAGCCATCTAAAGCATCACCACTTCCACGGATCCAATTCCGCCAGCAATGTCAATATCAATGTTGTAGTCGGTTTCTCCGTAGAGATCGTTTTTGTGGAAGCGTCCTTCACGGTAAAATCCATCAGCAGTTATACTACCGAGTCCGGATGCCCGGAATCTAACCCCGTACTCCGAAGGAACCTTTATGATTACACTTCCCACACCACCACTGATATCAGCGACCAAATCGTTCTGGCGTTCGCCGGAAAGGTCCAGGGTAACGGAACCGACACCGGTTTTAAGGTCAAGGTCAGATACCGAAGTGTTGCGCAGATCAACATCGGCAGATGACACTCCGGTTCGTAAACGGAAGGTGCCAATTCGGGTGTCGGCAAGATCCAGCTTGCTTTTCCCGAGTCCGGCATTGATATCAAGATCGTACCTGATATCGGGGTTTAATTTGAGATCCCATTTGTTTCTACTACTGTTGTTTGATCCCCAGTGGAAAGTTGAGCTGATGGCATCGCGCTTGTGTTTAAGGCTGATATGCGGGTGACCGCTATGTTCATCCGATATGTTTAGCTCAGGTTCAAATTCTGAACGGCGGTACGTCACGTAGCTATCCAACAAACCTGTAGTTCCGCTTGAGAGAAGTAGTTCGCCGGCAGTCATCTCGAGTTCGAGCGTAGCCGAATCGGCGCCCTCACGCTCGAGAAAACGCTCGAATATATACTCTTCAGATTGCGATTTTTCATCCTTTGTATCAGGTTGATCTTTACTCTCCGATGAAGTTACGGTGGAGAAGATAATCCACCCGAATAGCAGAATGACGAAGGCGGCAAAAAAGTTGTTCATATCCGTATAGGTTGGTTAAGATATAAACGTCTTTACGGATATAATCGGGGTGAGTTTCAAATGATAAATCTGTGCTGATCACACTCTATACACTTTCGGAAATCACCTCAAGTAATCTGCGTGCGAATGAATCTGAAGTATAATGAGAGGCGGTTTCCCTCGCGGCGTTACGGAGCCGGGTTCGTAAATCATCGTCCTCAATTAGTCTTGATATGGCTTCCGAGAGCCGTTCGGAGTCATGCGCCGGAACAATCAACCCGTCTTGTTGGTCGGTGATGACAGAGCCGCTGTTCGGGGTGCAAATCACCGGGAGTCCGGCATGCATTGCTTCGTAGATGACTGTGGCAGAACCTTCGCACAAACTCGGAAAAACAAATGCATCAGCCTGCTGCATAAGATCCTGAATCTTATCCCGCTCGACCTTGTTGAGGTAAGTAATCTTGTGCAACCCCGATTGCTCAGGTTGATGAGGCAGATCGCTGACATCCCCGGCGATAATAAGTTCAATCTTTTTCGGGGTGATGGTTTTTAAGGCTTCAAATAAGCCGGGCAGACCCTTGCGAATCCCGCCGTGCCCGACAAACAAGAGTTTGAACGATTCGGAAGCTTCTGATTTGCTATGGGTTGCTGTGGCTCTGTCAGCAGCCGGTGTTCCATAGGGGACAACCCGTATTTTATCGGGATTTACGCCGAGGTTGGTCAGTGAGGTTTTCACAAAGTCAGACCCGCAGACGATCAGGTCGGCGAGTTTCCACTCCTGTTGTTCCCGCTGTTCATATTCCTGGTTCCATTTATCATCCGGCCAGGGAATCCCGTGGTGGCTAAACTCTTCACGGAGCAGGTTCTTTTGCTCCGCACGGGGCACCAGCGTCTGTTCCAGTACTTTAAAGCTCTTTTGCGCATTTGAAGATGCAAACCATTCAAGCGAGGCGGAGTTGTAGCCGTAGCAACAATCTGTTTCTGTTGATGACTTGCCTGCCACCCATTGGGAAAACCATCGCCCCATTTTCACAAAGTGGCGGATACGTTGCTGTTCGGTTTTACTGAATTGCAATTGAGCCGCGTAGCGAAGTCCGCGCATCGGACAGGAAGTAATTTTTTCTGTGGGGATATCCGGGTGGAATCGGCCACGGAGGCGACTAAGACCGTTAACGAGGTCAAAACCTGGCGGGAGAAAATTCTGGATTTCGGGATACCAGATATCGGTATAAAAACGGTTGAGAGCACCCGCTTTGGCAAAACCGGCCGGAACAGCATAGTGCATACGAGCACCAAGCTGGGCTACATCAATGCGAAGAGGTTGCGGGGTGGTGCTCAAAACT
>SLJN01000071.1 GCA_007135115.1 Balneolales bacterium | reverse complement strand
GTTAACTTATAGAATCAACCATCATCATGAGAATTAGCGGATACCATTGGCTAAGTTTAATATGCATTGTATTCATCGCCTCATGTGAATCAAAAGAGAGCCGGGAAGATTTCGTCGACACCCAATCCGACATCTTAAACAACAAAATTAACTCCGCATCAATGGAGAGGTTGAATATTGATCAGGCTGAAATAGAAACCATAACCTTGAGCGATGAACAATTACTTTATAATCCGGAAGTAGCGCTGGCAGAAGGGTTCGATACGCAGCTTAGCCACCCAATGTCCGTGCAAGCGGGCCGGTCAAACATTTACATTGAAGATGTTGGTCATGGAAGTTTGCTTATCCTGGATCCGGAAACAGGTAATTTAGAAAGCGCCACAACTTCCGGAGCGGGCCCCGGGGAACTTGGCAGTAGGTTTGATTTCTCCGTTAATGACTCTCTTCTGATTATTGATGATCGTGAGCATGCCCGGCTAAATTTTTACGATAAATCTGCCGATTTTTTCAAATCAGAAGAAACGGAACCGGGAAATTTATATGGGCCTGCCAATAATGATATTTTGGTGGTCAATAGACATCCGGGAGCAGAGGGTTTTCAAGATGAATACTTGATTAAAATTGTCAAACTTGACGATCGGGATGAGGAACTGGCTACATTAATGCCGCAGCTAATTCCGGCCGGTAAGCAGCCGATCGTATATAGCGATTTATACTTTGATGTAAACGATCAAAATGAATTAATCGCCTCTTACCTACCGTTACCTTGGCTTTTTCTTTACGACCGGGAATTCAATCATTATCAAACGCTCATTCTTGAAGCCTCCCGGTTTGAAAATCTGGATAGGCCCGATATAGAGCCTGTATCTCCGCAAGAGGAAGAAGGAACTCGTGCACATCGACCGATAAATGATTTGCTGATCCTTAATAACGGAGATATTGCTGCGGTCACCGGTGCAGGCCTGGTAATAATTTCCAAAGATGAAGCGGGCCCTTACATTAAAGGCATCTATACATTTCAATTCGAAGAAAGCTTTCATCCGGCGCAATATATAAGTGAGCACCCCGAAACAGGCGACCTCATCATAATTTCTCAAGAGTATGTATTCAACGTGTCACTTTCTTCTGATGCTTAATCTCAAAATCTGATTGACCACAGCACTGATTAAAAGGCTATATCATCAATCATTATCGCCCGGTGGCGGCTGGTTTTCATTCAGACGCAACCAGCCGCGGGCAACACGATAGATCAGATAAACGGCAGAGATAACCGCTGTAAGCGGCAGAATAACAATGATTGCCAAAAAGTGAGCGTCATTCGCCGGCGAAATAAATGCAATCCATCCTAAGGTAAGAAGCATCAATGTAACTCCTGTTCCCACAATCAATAGCCACACCCAAAATGTTCTCATCTGCCACTTGAAGTGCTTTTCATATAGCGTACCCTGCACATCTTTGCGTTTGATATAGTTGATGATCACCGCAATGAAAAAGGTTATCACGGTGATAAAGGTAGCCAATTGCAGTCCGTAGATTGCATGTGTTAACCGCTCGGCTGAATCTTCTGGCATCGTTTGCTCATCTATATTGCTATTCATGGTGATGTTCGCTTCAGTATTCATAGCAGCAACTTTTAAACTCTTGTTTCACTCAATTGTTCTACTTACACAAAAGCCAAAAGTTACAAGAGGACTGAAATTTATAAGCAATAGGAAGAATCGGTCTTAATTAAGTGCCACCAAATAAAAAACCCGAAGCCTTACAAAGACTCCGGGTTGTAATGTTTACTACGTTTTGATCAACTGATCAGGCAATACTAATGCTATCATCCAGATACACATCCTGGATGGTTTGCAGCAGCTTTGCTCCCTCGTCCATGGGGCGCTGAAAAGCTTTGCGTCCGCTGATCAGTCCGGCGCCACCGGCGCGCTTGTTGATGATTGCGGTCTTAACCGCCTCAGCGATATCACCTTCACCGGAAGATGCTCCACCTGAGTTGATCAGACTGCACCGGCCCATGTAGCAGTTTGCTACCTGGTAGCGGGTCAGATCGATCGGATGGTCAGAAGACAGATCGGTATAGATTTTCTCATCCAACTTTCCGTAGGAAGAACCGCCGGTATTCAGCGCCTTATATCCACCGTTGTTTTCCGGAAGTTTTTGCTTGATGATATCGGCTTCAATAGTCACACCAAGGTGGTTGGCCTGACCGGTCAGGTCAGCCGCTACGTGATAATCGGTGCCGTTTTGCTTGAAGGCATCGTTTCGCGTGTAGCACCACAAGATCGTTGCCATGCCAAGTTCGTGGGCGTAGGCAAAGGATTCGGCGATTTCCACCAACTGGCGGCGGGCATCGTCTGATCCGAAATAAATGGTAGCTCCCACAGCGGCGGCACCCATATTGTAGGCTTCATCAATCGTACCAAAAAGTATCTGCTGATAGGTGTTCGGGTAGGTCATCAATTCGTTATGATTGATTTTAACCACAAACGGTATGCGGTGAGCATACTTTCGGGAAACGGAGCCCAAAACACCGAACGTTGAGGCCACGGCGTTGCATCCACCTTCGATAGCCAGTTTTACGATATTTTCCGGATCAAAATAAGCCGGGTTTTTGGCAAAAGAAGCTCCACCCGAGTGCTCAATGCCCTGATCCACAGGAAGAATAGAAAGGTACCCGGTTCCACCGAGACGACCATGCTCATAGAGCCATTCGAGATTTCTCAGAACGCGGTTGTTGCGATCCGAATCCCGCCAGACTTTATCTACATGATCCGGTGAAGGCAGATGAATCTGATCCTTCGTAATAGTCTTACATTCGTGATTTAACAGTTTCTCAGCATCTGCGCCGAGAAGTTCCTCAAAGTTAGATTTAGTGGCTACAGCCATAAGACCCTCCTATAAATAAAGTGAACGATTTTTGAGTTTTCTGTTTCACAAAAAGATATCGTTTTTCCCATCAATATTATAACAACGGAAAGCGCTTTTAGGTTGATTTTTTTAATAAAACGCAGCATCAATTCGGTTCATGATGTTGAAAGAAATGCAGGCTCAAAATTTGTGCCCGAGTGCAAAGAATTTAACCCTTGAGCCAAAGATCTCATTTAAGGTTACTGACTCTGTGTGAGCACCAAATACATCATATTGGTACGTTATTACGTTTTTATTTTGTACATTTTGTATACATTTAGCCACCTCATTAGCAGTTATGAATAATAGTTCCCGAATTGAAATTGATCAGGATATCCAGCCTCTTTCAGAGTTTCGGAAGCATGCTGCCGATTTCATCGACCGAATAAAAAATCAAAAACGCCCCATTGTTTTAACCCAACATGGCAAAGGGGCTGCTGTATTGGTTGATGTATCGGAATATCAGCGCATGATAGATAAAATCGAGTTGATGGAAGAACTCATTGAAGCGGAAAGGCAAATCACGAAAGGAGAAGTTGTCTCCCATGAAGAGGCTAAAAATAAGATCAAAGAAAATCTTGCGAAGTGGAAATAATTTGGACTAAACAAGCACTGAGTAAACTGAACAAGTTTATTGATTATATTGCGAGAGATGATGCAGCCACGGCCGAAAAATGGGGAATGGATCTGATTGAGAAAACCGATCAACTTATTGAGCATCCTGAATCAGGACGTATCGTACCTGAATACAATGATCCGTCATTGCGCGAATTGGTATTCGGTAACTACAGACTCATCTATCGAATACGTAAAGATGAAAACACCATATATATTCAGACCGTCTGGCATGTTCGGCAACAACCTCCTGAAATATTTTAGCCAAGGGCTTAAAGGGTTATCCAAGCATTCTTTAAATCTACCTTCTTTGCGCACTTCGCGTCTTTGCGGTTCATCCCCAACCCCAGCTTACCACACAATCTAAATTCATATTTTTCGTATTATTCCGGACATCAAAAATTAATTTCAGATCATCAGTTACTTATGCAGATCGGACCTATCCAAACCGCATCCAAGCCCATATTTCTCGCTCCTATGGAGGATGTCACCGACTCTCCTTTCAGGCAGATGTGCAAGCGTCAGGGGGCGGATGTGGTGTACACCGAATTTATCAGCTCCGAATCGCTCATCCGCGATCACGGTCTGCATAAGATGCATTTTGAGGAGATGGAGCGCCCGTTCGGTATTCAAATCTTCGGCGGACGCGAAGAGGCGATGCACGGTGCTACCAAAGTTGCCGAAGCCAACAATCCCGACCTGGTAGATATCAACTTCGGATGCCCGGTCTATAAAGTGGTCAAGAAAAACGCCGGCTCTGCATGTCTTCGGGATCTCGGGATGATGGAACGCATGGCCGGTACGGTTGTGGATGCGACCTCACTGCCCGTAACCGTCAAAACGCGCCTGGGATGGGACGATGAAACCATTCGCATCCGGGAGGTTGCCCTGATGCTTCAGGAGGTAGGCGTCAAAGCGCTGACCGTCCACGCCCGCACCCGCAGCCAGAAATACAAAGGCGAGGCCCGCTGGGAGTACTTCAAATATCTCAAGGATACGCCCGGACTTGAAATCCCCATTATTGCTAATGGCGACATCACCACCCCGGAGCACGCCAAATACCTATTTGATGAAGCTGGTGTCGATGGCGTCATGATCGGACGGGCTGCTGTCGGAAACCCATGGATTTTTCAGCAGGTCCGCCACTATCTGGAGTACGGAGAACATCTACCCGAGCCTACTTTAGCCGAACGATTGGCCATGTGTGCCGATCAACTCCGTGCGTCCGTGGAATATCACGGCGAAAAATACGGGGTAGTCATGATGAAAAAACACTACGGCAACTACATCAAAGGCATCCGCAACGGTAAAAAGCTGCGGGCGCAGATCATGGAACTCAAAGACCCCGCCGAGATCGAAGAGCGCATTTTGAATTTTGATCCGGCTGAATATGAAGTGGCTGCGGTGGGGTAACCGCTAAGGCGCAAAGTGCGCGAAGGGAAAGGGTGGTTTGACTGTTTGGTTGTTTGAATGTTAATGCCTTTAACAACAGTTCCAGCATACTGTACAGGGGTGAGTTGATGGGGAAGATTCCTCCAAAATTAGAATTGTTCAAGCAACATCAAACAAACTTCCAAACAGTCAAACACAAAACTCACGCCATCACTTTATCAATGGGTGTGTAATCCATATCGAAAGCGTCGGCAACATATTTGTAGGTGATATCGCCGTGGGCGACATTCAGGCCTTTGGATAGTGATGGATCTTCATCGATCGCTTTGCGCCAGCCCTTGTTGGCAAGGTCAACAGCGTAGGAAAGCGTTACGTTGGTCAGGCCGACAGTGGACGTATAAGGCACCGCACCCGGCATGTTGGCTACGCAGTAGTGAATCACATCATCCACAACATAGGTGGGTTTGTCGTGCGTAGTCGGTTTGGCCGTCTCAATGCATCCGCCCTGATCGATAGCCACATCAACAAGGACAGAGCCTTTCTTCATATCCTGAAGCATATCCCGCTTAATCAGGTAAGGCGCTTTGGCACCAGGGATCAGAACTCCGCCGATGATCAGGTCAAGGTTCGGCAGCATGTGACGGATGTTGCTTTCTGAAGAATACAACGTGGTAACATTCTTCGGCATGAAATCATCCAGCTGACGAAGGCGAGCTACATTGATATCCATGATGGTAACATTGGCGCCCATACCGGCAGCCATTTTCGCGGCATTAATACCGACAATTCCGCCACCGAGTACCAGCACGTTGGCCGGTTTAACACCAGGGATTCCGCCTAAAAGTATACCGTGGCCGCCTTGCGCTTTTTCCAGATACTTGGCTCCCTGCTGGGCTGACATCCGTCCGGCAACTTCACTCATAGGAATGAGCAGCGGGAGTGAGCGGTCCGCCTTTTCCACGGTTTCATAGGCAATGGCAATACATCCGGAGTCAACGACCGCCTGGGTCAGCTCCCGGCTCGCCGCAAAATGGAAAAAGGTGAACACGATCTGGCCTTCGCGCATCCGGGGATACTCTTCCTGGATCGGCTCTTTCACCTTCATGATCATCTCCGACTTTTCCCAGACTTCATCGGGAGTGTCGATCATTTCAGCTCCGGCTTCGATGTATTGCTCATCTGTGAAACCGCTTCCAGAACCGGCCATTTTTTCAACTAATACCGTATGTCCATGCCGTACCAGTTCAGTAACACCACCCGGAACCAATGCGACTCTGTTCTCATGAGTTTTGATTTCTTTAGGAACTCCAATAATCATAAGGAAATAAATTTCTGTAGAAGTGAACGATTGAGAATTTAAGCGCCGAAAGATACCGAATTTTGGTGAAATTTGAAGTATGGGAATATTTGTGGATTTCCGGTATCCATTTAGGAATTGATCAAATTCACTGTTCGTTAAAGATGCTCGTTTCACTTTATTTAACCATCTATCAATTTCTGATGAAATGCTTCAGATAGAAACTCTACAACCGTCTGACATACCGGCTTATTTGGATCAACTTGCCAAGCTTCGGATTACTGTCTTCAGGGAATTCCCCTATTTATATGAGGGCGATACCGCCTACGAAGCCAAGTATCTGCAAACTTATGTTGAAGCTCGCGACGCTATTGTGATTCTCGCTAAGCATGAAAACAAGGTAGTGGGAGCAGCAACGGGCCTGCCGCTTGATCAGGAGGAGGATGCGTTCATCAAACCAATTTGTGATGCCGGATACAATCCGGATACCATTTTCTATTTCGGGGAATCGGTGCTACTTCCGGAATATCGGGGTCAGGGCACCGGGAGCATTTTTATTGAGCAGCGTGAACAGCATGCCCGCTCGCTGAACCGCTTTCAATACACCGCATTTTGTTCGGTGGATCGTCCTGATGATCACCCCGCAAAACCGCCACATTATAAACCGCTTCATGGTTTCTGGAAACGGCATGGTTACAGGCCACTTCCGGAAGTTAAGGTTTACTTTCCCTGGCGTGATATCGGTGAGGAAGATGAGACGAGTAAGCCCATGACGGTGTGGATCAAAAGCCTATAAGCTGAGTTTTTCATCCTGCAGCTATTCATCTCCCGTTCCGGTGCACTATTGTTGTAATGACTGCAAATAAG
>SLJN01000321.1 GCA_007135115.1 Balneolales bacterium | reverse complement strand
TTTATTTTTTAATGATAAATTTAGATAAAAGTTAAACTAATCAGACTATCGGCATCGACCAGTTCAATAATGCGGCTCTCCCTCATGTCCGATTAGCCATTGCATATCATGCACTTACCTTGCATCTCATTATTCTTTGATGTTAATTAAATCCTCTAACCTATATTCCCGAATAACCGGTTTATCTTCCATCTCCGAGCCTAAATAAATTCGACTATCGGTCACTGCTAAGGTACGGGCATCCATAGGTGTGGTGGTTTCCTTCAGCTGGTTTCCCTCGTGATCATAAATGATCAGACGCGTCGCATGAAAAAGCTCATCCGTATCAATTGAAATGTCATTGGTTAACCGACTGAGCCACCCTTCGCTTTCTGCATTTTTTCCGGAATAAAGTTTGAATATATAGTCGCGGTTTGCGGCAATGTCGAGTGTGCCAATGGGGTGCTCGGTCACATCCGGGCTGCGCAAACGCGTAGCTCCCTCTGCCAGAATTTCTACTCCGTCGTAGTCAGGAAATGTATAGTTCTCAGGCTCGCCATTAACCCATTCAACATGATCGGAAACAGACAATAGATAGGATGAGTAGGTAAAGCTATACAGCGAACGGCCATCAATCGCGGTACTTCTTCCTTGTCGCAGCAATGAGTTTTTTACTACGGGTTCAAGTTCCGAAGGTGTTTTCAGCTTCTTGCTTTCGATGACTTGCAGTTGTTCATCACTGAATTGTAACCCGAAATGCATCAGTGGCTCCGTTTGGCTCGTTCTTTTCATTCCTAATGCGGTGGTATCCGTTTGAACCGCAAATTGGCGCAGCCGGTAATCGTCCAAACCTGAGAGATCCGAAACAAACTCAAAATCAGCATCATATAGCATACCCCTGAACTGTTCATTATCATAAATGATAGCATACTCATCTTTGAGTGTACTGAATGAGAGAGGTATGCCCTCACTGGAGCTTAATTCACCCGGACCCGCACCTGAGCGGATTCTTTTGGTAATCTTTCCTTCATTGCTATCATAGATTTTCAAAGGATAGTTTCGATCGGCATAGTCATATATAACAACATAATGCTGATCCTCAAGCGTGATGGCATGCAAATCCGTTATAGAGCTAAAACCCTGATGAATTTCGGATACGGGACTTGCTATAAGTGAGATCATCAGTAGGGTAATCATGGGCTTTATCTATTAGTATCATTGGTTGGCGCTATGTATAGGAATTCATTTTACGGCAATCGTAAAAACTTACAATTTTAAAATAAAGTTATCCCTACACATTACTTTCAAATCTAAATCTATAGTGATACTTTAACCAAAACTCTCTTTTATCGTGATTTAAACATCCTCATAACATTTATCAATTACCCTTCAGCTTCTCTCGAATATCTTCTACAAGAAAGTAGCTGTCCCTTCTTCCGGTTGGTTGGTATTCATCTCCACTGCTTAAAGTCACACTTAGATATGGCGAGCCTGCATTAGCACTAAATTGCTGACTCAGCGGCTTATCATTTCCGAGATCCTCTTCGATCACTTCCATGTCCCGGTAATTAAATGATAATGGGTGATCTTGCTCCTGCTGCTGATAATAAACTATGGGATTTGTACTGTTTTCATACAGGGCAGCGTAGGTGTCATCTGTTACTTCATCAAACGTGTGTATCGGCGCCTCGCTTTTCAAAGCTACAGTGTGAGTCAGGCTATCCTTGGTATATTCGAATCGAATAAGTTTCAAATGATAATTCCCGCTCTCTTCGGTATCGAATCGGATTTCGCCTTCAGCGCTCTGCCATCCGTAAAGCGGCTCAGCATAGACCGGTGCTTTATCCAGTACAACACGTTTGAACCGCGAAGTCTCTTCATGAATAAAAACAACACCTTGGTATAATTCGTCTTCCGATGAAAAACTTATTTTAAATTTCCTGTTTGAAGGATCATCTTCAATTTTTAGCGTATCACGAATTTGATAATTGTAATTTTGCGACGCCCGCTCATTGAACAAACCGCTGAGCTCCATTCTTCTGACAGCACCCAATACCGAGGTGTAACCAGGCTGAAAATCGCTGCGTGACTCTATTTCCGGTTCCCGGCTGTTATCAATGTAAGAGAGCCAGTCAGAGGAAGGGTTGCTTCGTTTAATCCGGTCCGCTAAAAAGGTTCGGTTCACCATCGGGATTTCAACATCATCACCAAGATACACAAAATGGCCGTAGCCTTCGGAATATTTGCAATACCGATCGCCGCATTTTGCTTTTTCAAAATAAGCTGCCGGCGCAGCATACGGCTGTTGCATCAATTCCGCGTGATAGTGCTGTAAGGCCTTTTCCATCCAGTATTCCGGCGTGTCCGGATCGGATGAGCTGCAAGCCGAAAAAAAGACGGCAACAATTATGAAATATGATAGCCCGATAGACGGTGATGAAGGTGTATATATTCTGCTATTCATCGTATACGGTTTTTGCATACTTCACATCATTCTTCAAGTTTAAACCTGTAAACCGTTATGCTCATATCGGAATCATCGATCATGGCATTTGAGTAGAAATAGGGTGCGTTATAGCCGGCGAATGAAAAAAATGAAGTGGGGTCCGCACCATCCGGACGAGGTACGTCCACATCGCCTATCAGTGTTTGATCTTTATATACTTGCAACCCGTCTTTCCCGACACCGTCTCCGCGTCGATAGCTTCGGAACAGCAAATCCCGCTCTTCCACATAATTAAGGGAAGTATAGAATCCACGCTCGGTAAACTGTTCTATCATGTATTGACGAAAGTTTTGACCTTCTGCCTGGCGTGGGAGAGGCTGGTATTCCGTATTCATTTCTCTTCCGGGCCTACCGAAAGCTTCTTTGATGGTAAAGTCGGTATCAGCCAAATAAATTAGAGGATCAGGTTTATAGGTAAGCGCAAGGGTCTGCCCATCTATTAAGTCGTAGTGCAGGTGAGAAAACAGCCGCAGATTTTCGTTTTCTGAAAAAACCGGCGAAAGCCGCCCGAGCAATTCTTCCGCCGTTCCGTCATTCAGGTTGATGCGGGCAAGAACCCTGGCTTGCTCGGCATACAAGTCGGTTGAAAAATTAAAATCGGTATGTTCGGGCGGACCGGATTCCAGCGGGAAATACAAGTGGTTACCGGAAACCCGAACTGTGCCAAATGAGTACCCGAAATTATAGGAACCGTGATCCGTTGGATCGGGATTCTTTGCCAACACCTCCGGCGGGGCCTGCCGGTCCCAGTTGATTATAAACATATCTTCCCGTTCATAATCTTCATTAAAAAAGTAAACGTTATTCCCGCTTCCTATAAACAGATGTCCGCCTTCGGGCAAGGGGGAGTAGAACTGTATGGCAGGATCTGGTATTTCACGAGGACCTTCCCCCTGACCGAGATGCGTCTCCAGATGATTTCCCTGTTGGTCAAAATGAAATATTTTGCCCAGGCGCGTATCAACAAATTGTATCTGATCATCCTGAAAAGTAGCAAACCCCTCATAACTTGATTCGATAGAATCCAACTTAATGGGTTCCGGGTTAATTTCCTCAAATAGTATTTCTGAGTTGTTTGTTGGCGTCACATCAAATACATCATGACTGGTCGTTGCCGAATCTGAACATTGGAAAAGCATAAAAACCATTGAGAACAGTAGAAGGAGCTGAAGTTTTTTTTGCATAATATTTTGTTTTGACATCAACTTATTTTGAAAGCAGAAAAAAGGGGGAGGGGAGGCCCCCTTTTTTCGTCAATTTTGTTTACTCTGGCTCTTCTTCACAACCGTCCCTACCACAACAATTATTGCTTCCAATAGAACAAATTTCAGTTCCCGTATGACAAGTTGTACCCCAGTTATTAGCAGTACAATCTTCATTGCCCCAAGGGTTAAATGTTGAAGAGCATTGGCAAGTTACTTCGTCCAGTACACCTAATTCATCTTCATTTAAATCTTGAGCTTGCACAACATTGAGTGCATCATTTGGGCTAAAGGGGATCTCTGAAGTCGATATTAGCGCAATTCCCGAAAAAAATAACGAAATAAGAAGTGCTTGTACTTTGAAAGTTGAAATATGCTTGTATAACTTCATAACTAAATTCCTTTTTGTGGAACATTTCAGTTAGGTTGTGATAAACAATATTATCACATACTTAGTTAAATTTTTTATTTTCTTCTATGCGTCAAAAATCCCGTAAATTATCAAGTAATCTTTTTAAGGTTTCTTATAAATTCTGCCGATGATATACCCGTTTCCTCTTTAAATGCCATAGTCATACTGCTCCGGTGCCTGTATCCGACTGTAATTGACACCTCCCATCTGTTTTTAAAACCATTCTGAAATAACTTTTTCGTCCACTCCACTCGTAATCTCCGGATATATGCTATTGGACGCAATCCTACCACTGCTTTAAACTTTCCTGAAATATCCGCATCTGCTGTTTGATCCTTTAGCCAGATTACTGTTAGCTCCTCTAAGCCCAAATACTCATGAATCAACTCCACCCACCGCCTCACATCATGCGGCAGGTCATCACGTTCCGGATTCACGCCATACTCTTGTATCACCTCTTCTTTGAGGCGTTCTACGTTCACTCGATTGTCGTGTTCCATGGTTATAGCAATTATTACGTGTTCAAGTTACTCCCTGTTTACCCTGCTATACCATGGGGAAGTTTGAAATTCTTCCCGATTTAGTTGTTTTCTCAATTATTTCATTTAGACAATAATTAATTAAACGAAAAATTACAACTACAGATTCTAATTTCTGTTTATATATAAGTTAGGAATATAACTTTGATAATCCACGTATAATAATGGATTGATCGGCTTTTCCCATTTCCAGATCACATCCTTTGTTACCTTCAGAACGTTAATCTGTGTCTCCATCTTTATTTGTGCTAAATCTCATCAACGACTACCTCACCCCACCTCCAAAAACCGAACGGTAAAATTATCGGGGTCGTCATCGACCAGTTCAATAATGTGGCCCTCGCTGGTGCTTCCCATTACGGCACCTTCTATTTTCACTTCTCCATAATAGGTATAATCGCTGCGGTCAAAGGCTGCTATGTGGTATTCCCTCTCCCTGTAGTCCCGGCCTTGGAAAAACTCTTCTGTTTCGTTGAACCAGATCAGCAGAAGCTGCTCGTCGGTGTGGGTGATATGACTGGTAACACTTTGCTCATTGATGAGAAACGCTTCAAATGAGGCCATATCTTCTACAATACTGGTGAACTCTTCTGAAAGCATGAAAGATTTGGGCATGCGGGTGGTTCGTTGCGTGATCGTATCCCCGGCCATGTCCGTTTTTTGGATATAGGGGACTTTACCGTGCGAAATGTAAACAACCTCCGATTCACAATCTACGCTGAACAGTGGTTCTTGATGGAGATCAGGGCCTTCGCCAATAAAAAAAGGGTCATAGCTGCCCAGAGTTTGGGTCATTTGAAATTGGTCATCAAAAACAGCAATAACCGGTGTTTCCTGCTCCGGCACCCCCATTGCACTGCCGTCCAGCTTGTCGATGGCCGCCAGCCATTTTTCGTTGCATGGACTCAGGTTTAATGAGGTTATGTAATGCCCCTGAATGTCAGCCTCATTCGATATCACTGTATCGGTCGTGGTGTCAAATTCCTTTATCAGCCCTTGTTGCTGATCGTAAACAATCACATGCTCCTGCTCACTGATACCAAAATAACGTGCAGATTCCAGCTCATCCGGTCCCCGGCCTTGTGAGCCAACGCGATCCACAAACTTACCCTCAAAATCTACCAGAATGATGTTGGCAGGCTCCGTCGCATTAGAAATGGCCAGGTAATCCGAATCCGGAAACGTGCTCATATTTGGGTAAAGCCGATTGATGTAACGGGTGGCCTGCGGGTCCACGGTGATTTCTTTGACGATCTCCGGTGTTATTTGTTGATCGGCAGGCGCTTCGGTGCAAGAGGCAATGTAGAGGAGGGCGGCTGTGATAAAAAGGCGTTTCATGGTTTATGGATGTATTTTCAATAATTTATTTTAATCCGGCTCCACCCCAACAACCTTAACCACCGGCAGCTCTTCTTCCTGCACGCCGTAGAGGCGATGATCTCTTACCGCATAAGCCTCAAAATGCTCCGGACTGTAAAACCGAAAATCCGGCTCGCCCTGGTCATCCAACACCATCCATTTGTTATGAGGTGGTTCCTCCCGATACAAGTTGATCCAGTATCGGCCGGACTCATCTACCAACATGTTTTTTACGACCGGTTTGGTCTCCGGCAGGCGCGCTGATGCGTATTCATAAAATTCGCTCTCTGAGTCATAGCCACTCAGAGCCGTATCCCGGTCAGCTTCCGTTACCTCGTGTGCCGGAAGATCTAAGTTGATTTCTGTGGTGTCGGTCTCCCCTATGGTAAAACGGGTGATTTTCAACTGCTCATTCCAATTGTAGTGTACGGTGCCATCCGGGGAAACATGGAATTCCGGAGCATTTCCCATTGGTCGGGCTCCTACCCGCATGCCGCCGTCGCGCCGATCGACCAAAAACTCTCTTTCAGTATACCGGTATATTTCCTCATCCAGCACCTGTCCGTCGCGGTCAAGAAGCCGCATAAAACCATAATCCGGGTCTCCCTCCTCAGGTTCTTCAATCTGAAAAATGGGGGAATAGCTGGTCACGATTCGATCATCTTGCAACGCAAATACCAATTGCGGAGAAGAATAATTGGGATCTTCCACACCGTCGTGTGTAAAACTGTCCTCGTAGGTATAGGTTTGATCCTCCTCCCGTTCAAACCAATTTATTCGTGAGCTGCCGCGGTCGTAAATCAGCAGCCGGTCCTCATAAAACTGCGATCTCCCCGCTTGCTCAATTTCTCCGGGTCCTGCTCCTTCTTTGATGAGATTCCCTTGAAATTCTCCATACTGATCAAACAATAGCAATTGGTTTTCTCTTCGCTGCGATACGGCAAACGCTCCGCGGTCATTCACGATGAGATCATAAATATCTGCGAAGAAAAAATCATCGCCGTCGGTTACGGTCAGCTCGACCCGGGCATCAGCTTTGGGGAGTGTGGCCGGGTCGAAGGAGGCTGTTGTTTCGGGTTCGCTTTCCTGGCATGAGATCATCCATAATGAACTCAGTAGCGCTATTATAGTCAG
>SLJN01000333.1 GCA_007135115.1 Balneolales bacterium | reverse complement strand
TCAACTCACCCCAACCCCTCTCTATGGGAATAAAGAGGGGCGTAATGTCTAATTTATTTAAGCTCTAAACCTACAATGTAAGCAATTCCGACTTTTCGGAGTGCACTCAATTTTCAATAATTCAACTTATCGAAAATGGATTTAACCCATTACATATTCCAAAATGCCTAACTGCGACAGTTGAGTTTAGAAGATAACGTGCCAGGTTTATAAACACCTGATACGTCTTGTTTTGAAAAGCTACAAAGTTGGGTCACATATATAAATCTTAATATCCATTTGCAATCGGTCTATACTTCTCTATTTTGACGTAAATGCAAGTATGGTGCATCTCGTAAATTTAACAGTGTATTCTAAATAAATGGTTATTTATGCCACGTTTATCAGGTTCCCGGGGACGAACCTACGTGTGTTTGCGATGTAACGTAATTTTCGGGGTTGTCGGAATTCTGTTGCTCTCGGTTCAGGAAGATTCTGCACAGAATGATGCCGTTCAGGTAGCTTTGGAGGATGTGCGCTCCCACGTTGAATCCTACAGCCCGTATTATCAGTCGCTTTCCGAAAGAACCGATGCCGAATCCAGCCAGCTTGAAGCGGGTTTGAAGCGAAATAATCCTTCTCTCCAATATGATTTAGAATATTTGGGTGATGATACAAATTATGAATTGGAACAGTTTCTTTTTTTGGAACAGACCATAGAAAGACCCCGGTTATACCGCAGCAGATCAAGCAGTGCTGATTATCAGCATGAATCGCTGCATTTTAACAAAGAGGCGCGAGGGCGTGAGTTTATTTCGAATGTCCGCTCGCAATACAGCCGATTGGTGGTCTTGCAGCATCATATTGACATCAAGGAGAAACTGATTGAAAAGATTGATCGTCTGGCGGATGTTGGAGCCTCACAGGCTGAAGCGGGTGAACTATCGGCGCTGGATCGTCAACTCATTGAGCTCAACCGGCAGAGTCTGTCGAATGATCTGGTTGAACTGAAAGTAACTCTTGAACAAAAAATGGCGGACTGGAAAACCGATATGGGCATTGATCCTGAAACAGAGGTGGAATTGACCTCGGAAATCAAAATAACCGATATCTCCCTGCCCGAAATGCCGGATGCGGCAGAGCTACTCGCAAATCATCCCGATATCAGAGCATTGGAGTACTCATCCCGGGCGGCCGGTGAAAATATCCGGAGCGCCGAACTCAGAAGACTTCCCGACTTTGATGTATCCGCCGGGTACAAAAGAATGAATCCCGATTGGAATGGGTTTCTGGTTGGCTTCTCGATACCATTGCCCGTCATCAACAGAAATCAGGCCGAAATTGAACAGCGACGCGCCGAGGAAAGACAAGTGGAGTATGATCATCAAAATCGCCGGCAAGCCCTGGAAAATGCCTGGCAAAGCAACCGGAACATTTTGGACCGATATCATGCCGAAATCAGCGAGACCGATTCGGATTTGCTTGATATGAGCGAATTCGGCAGGCGCATCATCAACAGTTTTACCGAGGGGAATTTATCCCTGACAGAAGCCCTCAGCTCTCTGGAAATGGGAGCCAATGGCTACGCCGCTTACCTTTCGAAGGTCAGCGGATATTATGAGGCATTAGGACAGCTCGAATTTATTACCCAGAACAAGTATCTCGAAGATTGCTGTAATTAATCGCGATGAAACATCAAAAAATAGACAGACGACTTTTTTTCACCGGCCTGATTGCAACGGTACTGTTGATCTATGCCTGTGAACGTGTTGATGATCATCACCATCATGATGATGATCATGACCACGATCATGAATACCACAGCGTCACCTATTGGGGTGATGAATTTGAAGTGCTTTTCACCTTCGAGGCGCACAGCTCACGAATCGAAGGAACCGCCTATCTATCTGACCGCAATAATCGACCGGTTACGCCTGATATTATCGAACTACAGTTACTCGACAGCGATGGTGGAAACCTCGATTCCGGAGAATTTGAAACGAGCGATGAAGGGCAATTCCATTTTGAGCTGAATCACGATGGCTCGGATGAATTTACAATTTCAGGGGAGTTTTCCGGTGAAGAGTTATCAGCAAATTTTGAAACCAACCGATTTGATACCGGTGATGATCCGGGTCGTTACGGAGTTCATTTCTCGAAAGAGCGCCAGTGGCTGGTCAATATCGCATCAGGCGAAAGCCAATATCGTCCGGTGTTTGCTTCTTTCTCAGCGCCCGGAAAAGCTCGGGTTGATAAAAGTTACTATACGGAAATTACCACACCTGTCTCCGGCCACCTGGATTCCGGTGAGCATGGCGGGTTGGTAGTTGAAGAAGGTGAAATCGTTTCAGCCGGGGATAAACTCGCTTTGGTAGCTCCGGGGTTGAACATCACCGGAAGCTGGCTTGATCGCCAAATCGATTATTATCAAGCGCGGGAGGAGATGGAACGGGCTGAACGGCTTCGAGAAGACGATGCGATTTCCTCACGGGAATACGAAATGCGCAGGCGCCAGTATGAAGCGCAGCAATATGTTTTCGATCATTACCTGGAGCATGCCGCCGATCAGCACATCAATCTGGACAGCAATTACGTGGAACTTCTCGCGCCTTTCGACGGGGTAGTAGGCTCGGTTGATGTAAATACCGGCTCCTCTGTCGATGAAGGTCAGCAGCTCATTACCCTGTTTGATGCCGATCAGCTCTGGCTCGATCTGAAAGCCTATCCCGATGACATCGAAACAATGGAAGATATTCGTGCGGTTTCCTGGAAAACCGGCAATTCCGGTGACCGGCACCATTTGGAAAATGATCTAATCCGGCAAACCACAACCGCCGGATCATCCGAAGACGGCATCCGCCAAACCCTTCATATCCAACCGGAGGCCGGAGCTACCGGAATCCTGCCGAATCGTAACATCTCAGCACGCGTGTATCACAGCGATCCGGAGGAAGTACTCGCGGTCCCGTCATCCGCCATTTTTGACCAGGATGCCTATAAAGTGGTTTTTGTTCAAACCCAGGGAGACCGTTTTGATAAACGAATAGTTGAAACCGGCCACAGCTACAACGGGTGGACCGAAATCCGCGACGGGTTGCATGAAGACGAAAGAGTGGCGACCGAAGGCGTCTATGCGGTTTTCCTGGAAGCCGGCAATGTTGAAATTGGCGACAGTCACGACCACTAAGGGATTAGCCGTATGCTGAACAGATTAATTCGCCTGAGTATCCGGGATCGCCTGGTTGTGATGTTATTGACCATCATCGTGTTTGCCGGTAGTTGGTACTTGGTCAGAGATACTCCCATTGATGTACTGCCGGATGTTTCGGCACCTACGGTAACTGTGCTCACCGAAGCACCGGGGATGGCTCCTGAAGAGGTAGAGCAGTTGATCAGCTTCCCCCTGGAAAGTGAGCTGATCGGTGCAGATGGCGTCCGCCGCGTACGATCCAACTCCATTCAGGGATTTTCGACCATCAACGTGGAGTTCGATTGGGACACCGAAATGTATACCGCCCGGCAAATCGTCTCCGAACGCCTACAGGGCACCGGTGGTATGTTACCGGATGAAGTTGATTCACCGATTCTGGCGCCGGTGACCTCCATCATGGGTGAGATCATGCTGGTGGGATTGAGTGCCGAAGAAACTTCGATGACCGACCTCAGAACGCACGCCGAATGGACCGTCCGACGGCAATTGCTATCCGTACCGGGCATTGCGGAAGTGCTGGTGTATGGCGGTGATCAGAAAGAATTCAGCGTGGAGATTGATCCGGTTGCCCTGGATGAGCTGGAAATTCCGCTGGAAGATGTATCAGATGCCATTGCGGAAGCCAACGAAAACGCATCCGGAGGCTACCTACAGCATTCCGGAAAACTGTATACCATCAGAGGAATGGGGCGGATGCATTCGGGAGATCAGCTCGATGATATCAAAGTGGGGGACACCGGAACAGGCCCGGTTTTACTGGGGGATGTAGCCGATATTACCGAGCAGCCGGCACCGCAAATGGGCGACGCCTCCATTAACGCAGAACGGGGGATCGTATTCGTGGTCAGCAAGCAGCCCGATGCCGACACCATGGACCTCACCGAACGCGTAGAGCAAGAGTTGGAGGAGTTATCCGCCACACTGCCGGACGGTGTAACCGTTCACCCGGATCTGTTTCAGCAGGCGCATTTTATTCAGCTTGCCATCGATAATGTCTTCGAAGCGCTGCTGATAGCCGGCTTTCTCGTAGCGTTAATTCTGTTTCTTTTCCTGAATAATTGGAGGCCGACGGTCATATCGCTGATTGCCATTCCGGTTTCCGTGATGATAACTGCCGTTATCTTGCATCTCAGCGGGTTTACCATCAACACCATGACCCTCGGCGGTATCGCGATTGCTATCGGTGTTTTGGTTGATGATGCCATTGTTTATGTGGAAAATGTGTACCGCCATCTGATTCAAAACAATCAAAAACCGGATGATCAAAAAAAATCCCACTTGCAGGTCATTCGGGATGCCTCAATTGAGATAAAAGGGCCGATTGTGCTGGCGAACTTCATCATCGTGGTGGTGTTTTTGCCCTTCTTTTTTCTGACAGGCCTGGAAGGCCGGCTGCTTGTGCCGCTCGGACTTGCCTATGTGATCGCCATTGCAGCTTCACTTTTAATTGCGCTCACGCTAACGCCTGCCATGAGCGGATTTCTGTTGAAAGACAAAAAAGTGACGAGTCAAAAACCGAGTCGCGTGTCGGTTTGGCTGGAAAAGATCTACAAACCTATCCTTGAACAGTGCCTGCGATATCGCAGAGTGGTACTGACCTTCGTGATCGTCCTTTTCATTGGAATGCTGGCGTCACTACCGTTTTTAGGGCGGTCGTTTCTGCCAGAGTTTAACGAAGGGACACTCAACGTGGGGTTAGCCACTATGCCGGGTACATCAATTGAAGAATCCAACCGGATAGGCAATGCCCTTGAAGAAATCTTACTGGATCATCCCGATGTCATCTCCACTGCTCGCCGAACAGGCCGCGCAGAGTGGGACGAACATACGATGGGCACGCACGGACATGAATTGGAGGTCCGACTGGAAGAGGGGACCGACATGCAGCGACTGAAAGATGAGCTTCGCGAGGAATTAGAGGTACTGCCCGGCGCCAACGTCTCACTCGATCAGCCGATCACTCACCGTATTGATCACATGCTCACCGGAGTTCGGACCAATCTGGCAGTGAAAGTGTACGGACCGGAAATGGGCCGGATGCAGGATATTTCCGAAGATATTGAACGGCAGATGCAGGATATCGGTCTGTTTACGGATGTACTTACCGATCAACAGGTCGACATTCCTCAGCTGCGCATTTATCCGGATCGGAAGGCGATGAACGAGAACGGCGTTTCGATGGCTCAGTTTCGTAGAACGGTGGAAACCGCCAATTTCGGTGAGCGCCCTACTCAGCTTTTTCTGGACGGTGCCTTGTTTAACGTGGCCATGCGTTTTGATTCCGAATATCAGCAATCCCCGGAGAGTCTGGGTAACACGCCGATCCGCAGGGATGAAGGAGGTTTACTCCGCATCCGTGATGTAGCCGACCTGCGGGTGGATTATGCCCCTGAAACCATTCTCCGGGAAAACGCGCAGCGCAAAATCATCACACAAGCCAACATCACCGGTGGAGACATGGCAGGTGCGGTGGATGAGCTGCAGGAACGTGTAGCTGAAAATGTTGATCTCAGCGGCGGGTACGTGGTTAACTATGAAGGTCAGTTCGAGCAACAGCAGCAAGCAACACAGACCATTCTGCTGGTGAGCATTATTTCCCTGTTTTTCATATTCATTGCTCTGTATTTGCAGTTCCGGTCCGTTGGTCAGTCGCTTTTGATACTCATCAATTTACCACTGGCTCTTATCGGGGGAATAATTGTCATCTGGATGGGTACCGGCATCATCAGCATTGCCTCGATGGTGGGATTTATTACGCTGTTCGGGATTGCGGTACGAAACGGCATCATACTGGTCAACCAATACAACGACCTGATGCTCAAAGAAGGGCTGGCATTGCGGGATGCCGTTATGCAAGGCTCACTGAACCGACTTCGTCCAATTGTGATGACCGCCATAACAACGGGCCTCGCACTCATTCCACTGATATTCTATGCGGATCAACCCGGTAATGAATTCCAGGCGGCCATGGCCTCGGTTATCCTCGGCGGATTGGTCACAGCCACGCTGCTGAACCTGGTCGTCATCCCCGTAATTTTCGACTGGTTCCACGGGAAGTTGTTTGAGATAAAGGAGGAAGAGGAGATTTGAGTTCCGGATTCGCTGGCTGGTATAGGTGTAAGTTGAAAAATTATAATCACTTTCCGTCGGTTTTAACCGACGGTTAGAGCGGGTGCCCATTTAACCCAACGGGGCTTTAGCCCCGCAAACGGGCGGCTAAAGCCGCCGATGTAAGGGTGGGGGATGGCAGCAATCCGTCGGTTGAAACCGACGGAAAATGATGAATCGTAGAATATTGAAGCTGAGGGAGTTGCGATGATGGATATCAAACCAATTAGCCCAGGTCGCCGATAGGATTTGATGAGTCTTTTAACCTGAAAACGCCCGGGTATTTAATTTGATGAGCCTTTCAAAAAAAAGTCCGGATCCGCCGAAGGCGGCGGAGGACGGCCGAAAGCTGAAACGGTGGTGCCTTTCGGTCGCCCCTCTCCGCCAGCCGTGTCTGTTGCACGAATCTTTCAATAAAGCTTTTCCCCAAAAATGAAACACTATTTAGGCGTTTTTTCGCGCGGCGAAGCCGCGCTTTTTTACCCCACACAGCCTGTCATCTCGACCGCAGGCGAGGCATAAAGTAGCCATAGGCACCGATGTGCATCGAGCCGAAGTGGAGAGATCTGTCTTTAACGCTCTCCAGCGTGTACATTTATTGTGCGGCCTGGGAAAGGGCAAAGAAGGTAATAGCGGATAACCAGCCTGTCAAAAGCAGATCTCTCCACTCCGCCGCGTGATGCATGGTCAATCATGGCCAGGGTGTTTGCCCGCGGCTTCGGTCGAGATGACATAGGCTACTGGGAAAACAGCGCGACTTCGTCGCGCGAGGAGGAATCAGGTTTTGAATGCAGATTGAGATTAGTTGTGCAATAGACACAGCCGGCGGACGGGGCTTGGTACGGGGTGGGG
>SLJN01000213.1 GCA_007135115.1 Balneolales bacterium | reverse complement strand
ACTCTGCCGTCGGATGTAAGTACATTCAGCTTCGTGGCACTCGCAAGTCCATCCACCATGATGTTCCCCTCTTCCTTATTGTAATTGTAAGGGTTGGGGTAGATTTGCAGCTCATCCATTTCAGCTACTCCGGATTTCGTCGTGCCGGTATAGCTGCTGAGGCCGATGTCCGTGGCTATGTAGAGAATACCGGTTTCATCATCCAGGGCCAGCGAATTAATTTGATCCGAAATAAGCGGGCTGTTATCGTTTGTGAAATGCTCAACTACTTCGTAGCGTCCACCAACCGGACGAATCAGCCATAATCCGGCATCCTGAGTGCCAATCCATTTTTCGTTAGCGGCATTCACTTCGATGGCATTAACATGAACATCATGCAGTAAAAAAGAACTGGTTGCTGTAGTATCGGCATTCAGGATCAGTGAGGCTTCCTGTTCCTGTGAACCTCCATCAATAATCCTTTCGGGAAAACTGAAATGAGCGACCCCTCGATTGGTTCCGATCCATACTTCACCGCGACGGTCTTCGGTTATATCGTTAATGGTTTCACTTCGAAGGTTGCCGCTGTCGGCATTGTCAGTTAAATGTACTCCTTCTAATCCATTGCCATCTTCGGTTTGCCGCATTACTGCAAGTCCCCGGCCTGTAAAACTTGCGTCGGTTACGGTAGCCCACAATTGATCGTTCGAGTCAACCATCAGATCCCAAAGATGAGCATTGGAAGGCAGATTTTGCGGTTTTTGGAAAACTTCGAACGACTCGTCATCCGCATCGAATCGGAAAACGGCATCGTCCGAATCCGTCCAATTGGTCAGCCATACGTCGTCATCGCGATCTGAATCTAAACCGGAGACGATCGTCCATGAGGAGCCTTGTTCAAAACCTTGTAGCGGAGCGTTACCGGTATCAAAGTGGTTCATCTCTCCGGAACTTTTGTCATACTGCATCATCCCGAGACCGTAGGACCCGAAATAATAGGCCGAATCGCTGACTCCCGTACGAAAAACATTCCGGAAGCCGGTACTTCTGAGTGCGCTATTTGTCTGGCGGGTGTAGTTGTGCCACTCATCTTCAGAAAAAATATAAAAACCGGTATCCAGGAATCCGCCACTTGCCTGAGATGATCCGGATATTAAAGTGGACCCGTCTGTTTTAAGCGAGGTGAAAAAGTTTGAGAATGGTCCCTCTGTACGTATTTCATTCAGGACGGATTCTTCGCCAATATCAAGTTCGAGTACGCCCAGTTCTGCGCTTGCTGCAAAAACGGAGCCCCGTTCTTCATGATACATGACCGAATGTAATCCGAATTGGCCTTCATAGTCCCAACTCCAGACTTCTGAAGGATCTTTTTGATACAAAACTTCTTCATCCGTAATTGCGGTAATAACACTGAGATCTTCACTTACGTGAACCGAGCTTACCGACTGTTCATCAAAGTATTCGGTCTGTTGCCATTCGTCAGAATCTGAGTCAAATTTGTAGGTGCCGTCGTCTGTAAAAGCGAGAAATTCATCATTCCAGACGGCTAAATTGGTGGCCGTAGCATCGGGCAGTCCATCATCTTCCGTATAAACCTGCCAGTTGGCCGGGTCTGCAAGATCATCATCCAGATCTCCTACTGCTATCCCCGAATCCGTTGAAGCATATATGGTATTTCCGTTGATGAATACATCCAATACCGGCGACCCACGTTCAATCTCACCGAGATTTAAATAGCTGTTTCGCACAACGCCGTTACCGGTATCAAAAACGACGATACCAACAGACATGGCTACGTACAGCCGGTTTCCCTCCACTTTCATCGCGTTAATCCGGCCGGGTTCGGATCTGCGAATATCTGCAAAATTAACAATACCACCGGATTCGGCATTAATGCGCTCTACGGTTGCATCGTTATATCCTCGCCAGATGTAATTGTTTTGCTCGTCGTAGGCCATCGCTGTAGCATCGACGCGGTATAAGCCACTTCCGAGCGTATAGTCGGCAACTATGGATGAGTTTTCGATTACAACTACGCCACCGGTAGTGGTCGCCCACACGCGATCAGCAGAGTCTTTTGAAACAAGTTGCGCCTCTGCGTGTGATACGTAAGCTTGCCAATCTCCCACCTGTTGGGCATGCGCTATTGAAATCAACAGAAAACTAAATGCAGTGGTAAATAAAACTTTAGTCAAATGATATGCCACGTAGTCGTACTGATTAATGCATGGAAGTATTACAGAGGGACTCTAAAGGTTTTTATCTGAAGGGTTGCCCCGGCCTGTCATCCGAAACGCTTCAATATACAAAATGTGACCTTTATTTTGACGGGATCAACAACCTTATGTGCGTGCCCTGATTACCGTCAACTTCCATTTCGGCATTAAGCTGATTTACAAGGGACTTAATAATCATCATCCCCATAGATTCGGGTTTATTCACAGCATCATGATGCTCAAAACCGGCGCCGTCGTCTTCTACATCGAGTATGTATTTTTTGTTTTCTTCATTCAACCGGACTCTTATTTCTCCGGTACTACGATCACCATAACCATGCAAATAGGCGTTGGTGATGAGTTCATGCACGATCAAGCCGCAGGGAATAGCTTTGTTCAAATTCATCTTGATGTTACTGCAATCAACATTGATCCTGATGTTTTTTCTATCGTCGAGCAAGCCTGATTGAATATGTTTTGCAAGCTCATGGATGTAATCTTTAAAATTGATTTCATTGAAGCTTTCACTCCGGTATAATTGTTCATGCACAGCCGCCATGGACTTGATGCGGCTTACCGCTTCCCGGAAATACTGTTTTACACCGGAGTCATCAACATATTCGGATTGCATGTATAAGAGCCCGGAGACAATGGCCATGTTGTTTTTCACGCGGTGATGGATCTCCGATAACAATACCTGTTTCTCATTTAATGAGTTCTTGAGCTTGTCTTCGGCAACCACCCGATCGGTTATATCGGTCAGAATCAAACTAACAATCGGTGACTCAAATTGATTATTGAGCAGTCCTGCACTGACGGCAACCGGTGTTTTACGGCCGTCGGGTTGAACCAAGCCCAACTCTGTTTGAACACCCCCTTCTTGTTTCAGTCGTTTCTGTAGATCAATCTCCTGATCAGATTGATAGGATGTCAGCCGGTCAAATACATTTACCTGTGGTAGATTTTGCCACGAAACATTCAGCATGGAACAGGTGGCTTCGTTGGCTTCCATGATGGTTCCTTGTTCATCACACAGCATCACGCCATTCAGGCTATTTTGGAAAAGCAGACGGTATTTTTGTTCAGCCCACTTTTTTTCTTTTCGCAGTTCACGGTTTTTTAACTCCCGGTCGACGGCGGCTCCGAGCCGGTTTAAGTTGTCTTTCATAACGTAATCGTCGGCACCGCTGCGCATTGCTTCTACAGCAATCTCTTCACCCACTGTTCCCGATACCAAAATGAAAGGAATATCGATAGAATGCTTTTTTCGTACTTCGATAGCCCGAAGAGCATCAAATGTAGGCATCGAAAAATCACAGATTATTATATCCCAATCGCCGTTTTCCAGCTCCTCGGAAAACTCTTTTTCGGTTTCCACAACCTTGGCCTGTGGCTGGAAACCGTAGCGCTTTAATTGCAAAATTACCAGCTCTGCATCATCTGGGTTATCTTCTGCAATCAGTGTGTTGATTCTTTTCTTTTCAGCTGCCAATTCTGTTCGATGATATAAGAATGTTTCTTTAAGATGTGGCTGTTTGATTCAATCGCAGCCAGTAATTCCCCACTTTTTTCACCGTTTCTTTAAAGTCATCAAAGTTGAGTGGTTTTGCAACGTAGCTATTAGCTCCATACTCATAGCTACGCATCACATCGTGTTCCTCAACAGAAGAAGTTAACATAATAACCGGAATGTTTTTGGTTGCAGAGTTTTTCTTGATCTGCCGAAGTACCTCAAACCCATCGATTTCAGGCATGTGAATATCAAGAAGAACGACAGCCGGTTTTTGATCTGTAGATGTATTTTGACCCGGCAACTGTTCCAAAAACTCAAGCGCCTGTCGCCCATCGGTTTTTACAACCACATCCGTAGGTATATTGCTTTGTTTCAATGCGAGACGGGCAAGCTCAATATCATCGCTATCATCTTCTACAAGGAGGATATAACGCTCGTCTCTATGTTGATCTCCAGTTATCATTGATGTATTTGATAGTGCTCTACAACTACCTAATTTAGTAATAAGTCATTCATATCCAAAATTATTTCACCGGCCAGTAAACAGAAAACTCAGCTCCTTTCCCTTTTTCTCCTTTTGCAGACACCTCCGCATCATGCCTGGATGCTACTCGTTTAACCGTTGCAAGGCCGATGCCGGTACCTTCAAACTCAGACTTGTTATGGAGTCGTTGAAACGGTCTGTATAATTTTTCGGCATAGGCTTCTTCAAATCCGTCGCCATTGTCCTTGAGTATAATCTCATGATACTCGGTGTCATGCCTGGTTACATTTTTTAGCCCGAGCTCAATTCTGGCATCTTCCCGATACCGGGTAAACTTCCAGGCATTCCCGATGAGATTGTCAAACATGATACGTATCAGTTTCTCATCTCCCCGTATTATCATATTATCCTCACAATGAAAGCAGACCTCCCGCTCCGGTTCGAGCTGCCTTAAACCGGCTATCACTTCCCCGGCAAGTTCAGTAAGATTTACATCTTCGTAACTGATTTCCTTACGGGTAATTCGGGATAATGTCAGCAGGTCGTTTATCAGATTTCCCATCCGTTCACCGGCTTGCAACACTCTGTTTATGTAGTTATCTGCTTCGCCGTCTATATGGTCATTCAGGTGGTCTTTCAGCGCCCGGGTAAACCCGTCAATACTGCGCACCGGTGCCTTTAGATCGTGGGATACCGAATAGGTAAACGCTTCGAGTTCTTCGTTCAAACTCTCCAGTTTTCGGGTTCGCTCCCGCACCTGTTTTTCGAGCTCCCTGTTCCACTGCTGCATTTTTTCTTCATAGATGCGTCTTTCGGTTTCATCAATCATGGTCCCAACCATTCGCAGTGGTTTTCCTTCAGAATCAAACTGAATTTGCCCTCGGTCAATGACATAGGCGTAAGTGGCGTCTCCTTTTTTAAAGCGATATCTCTCCTCCCACATCCCTTCTTTACCGTTATTGATATGATGATCTAAAGATTGCTTTACCTCATTTCTGCGAGCGGGATCAATGTATTTTTCCCATATCGACAAGTCCACTCTACCCGACATATCTTCACGTTGAAAACTCTCGATGACCGAATCGCTGAACCAAATTTCATTGCTACCGATATCCAACTCCCAAATCACATCACTGGCAAGATCAGCCGCAATTTCAAACCGCTGCTGATAGCGATTTACCCGTTCACGATAATTTTGCTGTCCGGTAATGTCTTCAGCTAAACTAAGAACCGATACGACACTTTGTCCTGTTTCATCTAAAATTCTTGAGTTGAACCAATTCAAATATTTTACAGAACCATCTTTATGATAGTTTCGGTTTTGTACTTGCCAGCCTTTATCTCCACCACTCAATAAAGATCCAATCGCCTCATCAACAAGTTCTTTATCCTTTTCGTAAATGAACTCCCATTCATCCGGGTGTAACCCGATAACTTCTTCCGATTTCCAGCCAAATATTTTTCCCGCACGATCCGACCAAAACTTAACTTTGAAATCAGCATCAAATTCAATCACCGCGAGCGGGGTGTTGGAAATGTGATAATACAGCTGATCATAGGCATGCTTCAGATCCTGCATCACTTGTTCTTTCTGGGTAAGGTCGGAGATTCTTACCAACTCGGTATCTTGCCCGTTGTAATCAATTTGGTCGACGTTGACCTTTACCTTCAGACTTCGACCGTCTTTAGTTGCATGCTCCCAGATTTGTGAATGGGCATCCACATCGTCAACAGTGTTATCGAATTGCACTTGGTCGGAAAACTGCCGGATAAAAATTTCATCTTTCGAAAGCCGGAAAAACTCACTCCGACTGTAGCCATATTTGTTTATGGCAGCCCGGTTCACCTCAACAATGGAGTCCGATTTCCGGTCATAAACCCACATGGGAAGCGGAGTATTCTGAAACAGTTTTTCAAACTCACGATCTGATCTTTGCTTCTCCCTTTCTCGCTTTTCAATACCAGAGGCCAGTCTGTTGGTAAAGATGTAAAGTAGCCCTCCTGTCACTAATACAAAGAATAGTCCTTTTACGGATTGCAAAATACTGAGTGCCTCTATGGAGTCAGCGCCATACTCAATTACCCGGTCTGAAAATAAAATCCAGATCGAGGCTATAATGATATATCCAAGAGCGATACTCAACGGCGAAACTCGAAGTAGAGCAACCATTTCGGACCTCCATGTATGTTGCCTGCATTAATACTAATAAAATCTAAAATCGGCAAGTTTTTTCGAAAGCACAGCTCCTTCGTATATTTATGGCGAGATTCCACGGCCCCATAGTTCAAGCGGATAGAACAAGAGCCTCCTAAGCTTTAGATCCAGGTTCGAGTCCTGGTGGGGTCACACACTTACACGCCACAATTTTATAAATCACCCTTAATTCAATTTCTCTACCATCGCAACGCTTTCCTCAAACCAACCCAACAAACAAGCCCCGAGGTTTTACCAAATCCGGGCAGTCGAATCCAAAAATGTAATGGCCTCCTTCGTGGCTTTGATGTACAATGCCGCTCCGGCCAAAGGCAAACTTGGGTGCGAGATCTACTGCATTTTCAGCAATATGGATGATTCGGCTTTTAAATCGGCCTCAGAGCAACCCGAAAGTATCGCATATAAATTACGGGTAAACGGTCAGGTAGCACTGGAATTAGAAGGCAGGCAACCCATGGAACAACAACTGCTGACCGATATTTTCCAACAAGCCTATGGGGATGAGGCTGACATTGCCATGCGGAAAGTCAGGCCTTAGCCTGCGTCAACTTCGCATCAGATGGACCGAGAAGAGATCGTTTTCATCGGTAAATGTTTTGACCGATTGAAACCCGGCCATTTTGCCGAGTTCATAAAACCCGGATAGCGAATATTTGTGGGAATACTCCGTAAGAATGCGCTCGCCTTCCTGAAGTTCGAAAACATGTCCGTAGATGGGCAGCCGCTGTTTTTTTAATGAAACCAGATACATCTCAATGCGGCCCTCCTCTTCATTGAACTCCGCGCGGTGTTCAAAATCATTGGGGT
>SLJN01000090.1 GCA_007135115.1 Balneolales bacterium | reverse complement strand
GTCAATTCCGAAAATGTTTTTCCACTCTTCAACTTCTTCGTCGCTGAGCTTAACTCCGGGATCTTCTCCGGGTGAGGGTTTTCGTCTTCTTTGTTCGGATTTCTGCACGTCGGGGTTAAACTCAGAGGCAAGGTCGTTAACAGAAACTACATCACAACCAGCCTGACGTGCGTAGGTTTTTACCTCATGGTCGTCGCTAACTACCGTCCATTTATTATGGGAGGATTGTTTTTGCAAAATATTCCGGATGATGACATCGGCCGGCTTGTTACCGCTGAATTGGATCGTGATGGATTGAGGTTTGTCCGGAATGTTGAGTTTGTGACCGTCAAAAACAAGCTGGGCTTTTCGGTTGTATTTATGACATAATTGATCCACACATTGTAACACGACGGTGATGCCCTCAAGCCGATTGCGTGCGTAGGCGCTTTTGGCGTGAGGCAGCCGGTGCATCAGGTTGTGAGCATCAATAAGCCACTTGCGGCGCATGATTATGCTTGTCGATTGATAACAAATTGCGTGAAATCCTCGAGGTCATCGCGCTGAGAACTTTCCGGTAGCTCATGCAGTAGGGCATTGGCTTTATCGGCATAGTGCCGCATTTTCGCACGTGCGTAAGAGACGCCGTCTTTTTCGCGTACAAATTGAATGATCTCTTTAACATCCTCGCGACTCTTATTTTTATTCCGGAATTTTCGTTTGATCGCTTTCCGTTCAAAGTACCCGGACCGGTCAAGTGCGGCAATCAGCGGTAATGTAATTTTCCGTTCGATGATGTCATTACCTACGGATTTACCGGTGTCGGATTTTTCATAATCAAACAAATCATCCCGGATCTGAAAAGCGATGCCCATATTCAACCCCATATCTCGCATAAGTTCACGATGGTGAGGATCATCAGTAGCACTGATGGTGCCGCATTCGGTACAGGCCGACAGAAGGCTGGCCGTTTTTTCTGATATAATCCGGTAATATTTTTCCTCGGTCATGTTGAGCAACTTAGCCGCCTTTAGCTGTCGAAGTTCACCTTCACTCATTTTTTTGACCGCTTTGGAAAGAACCCGCAACAGTTCAAATTCTTCGTTTTCCAATGCAACCAGCAATCCTTTGGAAAGCAGAAAATCACCCAGCAGAACACTTGCCTTACTTTTCCAGAGCTTGTTTATGCTTAGAAAGCCGCGTCTTCGGTCGGCATCATCAACCACATCATCGTGTATGAGGGTGGCAGAATGAAGCAGTTCAATCATTGTAGCGGCGGTATAACTGCGTTCGGATACCTCACCGAATACCCGTGCTGACAAAAATACAAGCATCGGCCGCATTTGTTTGCCTTTGGTCACCAACATGTAGGAGAGGATCTGATTCAGCAGAAACACATCGGTGCGCAGGGATTTTTTGAAATACGTGTTAAATGCTTTCAGATCCCCTTCAATGGGTTTTCTGATATCTTTTACCGAACGTGGTTGTCTTCGTTCGGCAGGGGAGTATGTTTGTTGTTCCGCTTGGGTTTCAATCATGAATAATAATGGATACGTGCTGAATTCAGCATTACTATAAATAATTCGGGAAAATAGTGATAATGTTAATCAATTAAATATGGTGTATTGGCGTTCATTGATCATCATTTCAGAGTATCTTATCTGAATAAAGAATTACAACGTTCGTCGCAAATAAAACATACCTGATTAAGTTGAGGCATATACACAGCAGCAGAAATACGATTCTGTGCAACAAGGTTTCTCATTAGCAATAATGGGTGATCCTTCCGGATAAAGGCTTATATCTCTTTTTTCTGTAAGTTGCACATGGCAGGCTACCTGCTTAGTTTAACTCTGCTTTTTATGGCGTAGTCACATTTAGAACATATTAATATTAAGGGAATTTCACGTGAGTACAATTAAGAAAATAGGCGTATTTACAAGTGGCGGGGATTCTCCCGGCATGAATGCGGCCGTTCGAGCCGTAGTACGCACCGCAAAGAATTTCGATTTGAATGTCGTGGGGATTCGCCACGGCTATTATGGAATGATTCAAAAAGATTTTGTTGAGCTTGATGGCATTTCTGTTTCCAATATTATTCAACAGGGCGGAACGATCCTCAAGTCAGCAAGATCAGCCGATTTCAAGACAGAAGAAGGGCGTGCTAAAGCCGCTCAGAATATCAAAGATTATGATATTGATGCCCTTGTAGCCATCGGTGGAGATGGTACCTTCCAGGGTGCCACCTCTTTCTACAAAGAGCATAACATTCCGGTTATCGGTATTCCGGGTACAATTGATAATGATTTATCCGGTACCGATGAGACGATTGGCTATGATACAGCACTTAACACCGCAATGGATGCCATCGATAAAATCCGTGATACGGCGGATGCCCATGATCGAATGTTTCTTGTTGAAGTCATGGGCCGGGAAGCGGGTTTTATTGCTCTGGAGACCGGAATTGCCGGCGGAGCAGAATTGATCCTGTTACCGGAGACGCTCACAAGGATGCCTGAAATAAAATCATCCTTAAGTGATGTTTTTCGTGCCCAGCGCCGAAGCAGCCTTATTGTGGTAGCTGAGGGTGATGAAACCGGCGGCGCTGTTAAGCTTGCTGATGAACTGAAAGGAGATTTCGGCAAGTACGATATGCGTGTTTGTATTCTGGGGCATATCCAGCGTGGTGGCAAACCAACTGCGAGAGACCGGGTTCTTTCCAGCCGGTTGGGTGCAGCAGCCGTGCAGTCATTGATGGACGGTCACACCAATGTGATGGTGGGACTGGTAAATGGTGAGGTGAAAGTATCACCGCTTCACAACACCTGGTCTAAGAAAAAATCTATTAATTACGAATTGCTGGAATTAGCAAAAATGTTGAGCTGATAACCATGATTACTTTAAATACAGACTCAGCCCGAAAATTCACGGAAAAGAACGAGGTTGATGAAGCCCTTGAGCTATCAGGCAAATCATTCAAGCAGCTTCAGGATGGTAGCGGTCCGGGGGCTGAATGGAGGGGATGGCGGGATATCCTGGCTTCTCCGAATGACGCCCTTCTGGAAAAAATTGATAAATCAGCTGCAAAAATCCGTAAAGATGCTGATGTATTAATCGTCTGCGGAATCGGTGGCTCCTACCTTGGAGCACGCGCCGTTATTGATGCGTTGAAATCAGAGTTTTCCCAGGAAGGCCCGGAAGTTATTTATGCCGGGCATCAAATCAGCGGTCGCTATCTGGAAAACCTGATTAATCACCTGAACACACCCCGGGAAGACGGCCGCCCGAAAAGTGTTTACATGAATGTGATTTCTAAGTCGGGGTCAACAACGGAGCCGGCTATAGCTTTCCGTATTCTCCGGCGGTGGATGCATAATATGTATGGAGACAAAGCTTCGGATCGCATCATCTGTACGACGGGGGAGACCGGTGGTGCCCTCAATAAAGTTATCGACGCCTACGGGTACGAAAAATTTATTATTCCGGATGATGTCGGCGGACGCTTTTCCGTGCTGACCCCGGTTGGGTTGTTACCTGTTGCTGTTGCCGGTATAGATATTCGCAGTTTGTATTACGGTGCGGTTGAGGCGTACAATTCTCTGGAAAAAGCTCCCGAACAGCTCCTTGAGTACACCGCTGTACGGTATGCGCTATACAAGAAGGGTTACTGTATTGATGCTCTTGCTTCAATGGAATCACCCTTAAACAGTTTCGGGAATTGGATCCAGCAATTGTACGGTGAGAGTGAAGGCAAAGGCGGGCATGGGTTGTTCCCTGTAGTGTTGAATTATACAACAGATTTGCACAGCCTCGGTCAGATGATGCAACAGGGACAGCGCAATGTCATGGAAAGTTTCATCACCGTAAAAGAACCTCTGAGTAAGATTTCAGTTGACACGGAAGAGGAGGATTTCGACGGCTTAAATTATTTGCAGGGTAAAACATTGCATGAGATCAACAAACAGGCGTACCTTGGAACCCATCAGGCTCATGAAAACGGAGGAGTACCGATTTTCACCATAGAGCTTGAGCGTCTTTCGCCGGAAGCGGTCGGTCAGCTCATTTATACTCTGGAGCTGGCAACGGCGGTTTTTGTTTATAACCTTGGACAAAACCCTTTTGATCAACCAGGCGTGGAAGATTACAAAAAAGCGATGTTTAAACTACTCGGAAAACCTTAATTCATGACGTCGGAATCATCCAGGGAATTTAATTTTTTAGCGGTAGCAGGTAATATCGGCGCCGGAAAATCTTCACTGACCCGTTTGCTTGCCAAGCACTTCGGGTGGCGTGCTTATTACGAAAGTGTGGAAGACAATCCTTATTTGTCTGATTTCTACGAAGACATGCGCCGCTGGAGTTTCAACCTGCAAATTTATTTCCTTTCCAGCCGCTTCAGGTCTCAAAAAACTATGGTGGGTGAAGGCGATAGCTTCATTCAGGATCGCACGATTTATGAAGATGCCGAAATCTTCGCTCGCAACCTTTATGAAATGGGGCTGATGAGCAAGCGCGATTACGAAAACTATACCGCCTTGTTTAATGAAATGACAGCTTACCTGACTCCGCCAAGCCTGTTGGTTTATTTGAAAGCAGATGTGCCGACGTTAGTTCGCCAAATTGAAAGCCGAGGACGGGACTACGAAAACACCATCCGCA
Organism: Balneolales bacterium; assembly: GCA_007135115.1. Lineage (GTDB taxonomy): Bacteria > Bacteroidota > Rhodothermia > Balneolales > Natronogracilivirgulaceae > SLJN01. The sequence continues at coordinate 2,583 of SLJN01000090.1, read as the reverse complement.
TAGATTATCTGAAGAGATTGAATCTGTTATACGATGACTGGATTGACCGATACCCGCATGAGAAGTTGATTGTAGAAACCGATGATCTCGATTTTGTCAATAACAGGGAGGATCTTGGTAAGATTATTTCCATGATTGAACAAAGGCAATTCGGGTTGTTTTCTGACCGTTGAGTATGGCTTAATCATGTTGTATATTTAGAAGCTATACTGTTTGAGGAAAGATGGTCATATTCAAGTACGACGAAATACCACACGGGAAATCCCGCAAAGAACTGGATCCGGATCCGGCAGAATTCGATTTTGACGGGCTGGAAGTTGAGCAAATTCACCTTAAAGTTGATTTTATGAAAAATCAGCAATCAACTACGGTTACCTTTGAGGTGAATGCGGAAACTCAGTTGGTTTGCGATCGTTCGCTGGACAGCTTTCCTAAGACATTAACCGGTAGATATCAAGTTATTTTCAAAGTCGGGACTGAGTTCGACGAGGAAGCTGATGAAGCATGGCGGCCACTGGATATTTCAAGCAACAAAATCGATATCAGTAAAGAAGTTCGGGATACGATTTTATTGAGTGTTCCGGTCAAAAAGCTTCATCCGAGATTCTATGATGAAAACGGAGAAGAAACACCATTTGAACAATCTTTTCCGGATGAACCCCGAGTTGATCCTCGTTGGGAAACTTTGAAAGAACTTAAAAACAAACTCAACCAAAACTAATTAATAGGAACACCATCTATTCATGGCACATCCTAAACGCAAAACTTCCAAATCACGTCGTGACAAGCGACGCAACCATAAAAACCTTGATGGCGTAACGCTGAGCAAATGCGAAAACTGCGATGCCGTTCATCTACGCCACCGCGCTTGCCCGGAGTGTGGCTATTATCGGGGTCGTCAAATCCTGAATGTCACTCAGGAAGTGTGATTTGACATCACTCATTTACTAAGTAATAACACGGTCGGATGATCATAGCAGTTGATGCCGCGGGTGGAGATTACTACCCGAAAAATCCAGTAACCGGTGGCCTGGCCGCTCTTGAAGAGCGACAGGATCTGTCGATTCTGTTTATCGGCCCCGAGGATGTGGTTAAAAAAGAGCTTAACGAACACAAATACCCGAAAGACAGGGTAGATGTGGCTGATGCACCTGAAGTTATCGGGATGCATGAATCGCCTGCTCAAGCTGTAAAAACCAAGAAAAACTCCTCCATAGTCAGAGGTCTTGGCGTACATGCGCAAGGCAAAGCTAACGCGTTTGTCAGTGCCGGTAATACCGGCGCTCTTATGGCGGCATCAGCTTTTGCACTGGGGCGGCTTGAAGGTGTTATCCGGCCGAGTATTGCTACCGTTTACCCCAATATCCGGGGGATGAGTTTAATGATTGATGTTGGTGCTAACCTCGAAGTTAAGCCCGAAATGCTGCATCAATTCGGTACCATGGGAGATATTTATGCCCGTGAGGTCATGAATATCGAAACGCCAAGAGTTGCTCTGTTAAATGTTGGCGAAGAAGAAGAAAAGGGTACCGAAATCCTGAAACAAGCCAACCAATTGCTTCAGGGGCTACCCAACTTTATCGGTAATGTAGAAGGACGGGATATTCTCTACGGAAATGCCGACGTATTTGTCTGTGATGGATATGTAGGCAATATCCTGCTGAAATTTGGTGAAACCATCCCATCCGCATTTGAGCACATCTTATTAAAAGAAATCGAACGACAGCAGCTTCCTTCTGATCAGATTTCTCTCATCTCCAATCTACTTAAAAAAGCATTTGAACCCTTTGACTACCAGAGAGTAGGAGGGGTCCCCTTTCTTGGTGTAAACGGTGTAAGCCTTGTAGGTCACGGCGGAAGTTCTACCACCGCAATGAAAAATATGATACTGAGTGCAGCCCGAATGGTAGAAGAAAAAGTAAATAAAAAGATTGTAGCTTCTCTAAATTAATTCAAATGCCAGAACAGTTGCGTGCCAATATAACTGCTGTAGGTCACTATCTTCCTGATGATGTGCTTACGAATAAGGATCTTGAGGAAATGGTGGAAACCAATGACGAATGGATCCGCACCAGAACAGGAATTTCAGAGCGAAGAATTTTAAAAGATCCCGAGAAAGCAACCGCCTACATGGGAGTTGAAGCAGCTCGGGAAGTACTGCGACAACGCAATCTGGACCCGCTTGAAATTGATGCCATCATTGTTGCAACCGCTACACCGGATTATTTATTCCCGGCCACAGCATGTTTGGTCCAAAGAGAAATCGGGGCATTCAATGCTTTTGGTTTCGATTTGATGGCGGCTTGCTCCGGATTCATTTACGCGCTCACTACAGGAGCCGGTTATATTGAAACCGGTCGCTATAAAAAAGTATTGGTCATCGGCTCTGATAAAATGAGCTCTATTGTGGATTACACCGACCGCGCCACTTGTATTCTGTTTGGCGATGGTGCAGGAGCCGCATTGCTTGAACCAGCTGATGATGAGTGCGGCGTGATAGATTGGGCGCAACATTCCAGTGGCATTGGAGCTGAATATCTTGTCCAGAAAGCCGGCGGAAGCCTCAATCCGGCTACGAAGGAG
>SLJN01000203.1 GCA_007135115.1 Balneolales bacterium | reverse complement strand
GTCCCTACCTCAGCCTCAATTACCTCAACTACCCTAAAATCCCAAATAGCAAAAATCTTTGTTCTTATTTACTTTAATCGAATAAAGATAAATTCAACACAAAAGCTCCTATGTGCTTTTCCTGTAAAACAGTATGGATAATGTTGGTAATGGCTGGCCTAATAATCATTGCCGGATGTGGTGAGTCCGGCTTGCCTGAGCCGTTCAGTGAAATTACCGAAATCGAACAACCGACAGACTTTGATGCGCGATATCCGTTTCTGCATGTAAGCGGGGATTCGGTTTTGGTCAGCTGGCAATCTCGGGTGGAGGATGATCAAACCCGGCTTTACCTGGCCGGAATTAATGATACGCAGTGGTCTGAGCCGGAGTTGGTTACCGAAGGCAGCGAATGGTTTGTCAACTGGGCGGACTTTCCCGTCATCGGAACCAGTCGGAGTGGTGATGTGATGATGAGCTTCATGACTAGTAGCGGACCGGGCACGTTTGAATATGATCTCAATTTCATCACCCGAAGTGGGGGAGCCTGGAACGAGGCTTTTGTTCCGCATGAAGACGGTACGCTTACCGAACACGGGTTTGCATCGATGCAGCCTTATGGTGATGATCAACTGTTGACCGTCTGGCTGGATGGCCGACAAATGGCAGATTCCGATGACGATGAAGCTTCAGATGAGCCGCACGACAGCCACGGCAACGGCGATATGATGTTGATGCACGGCATCGTGGATCCGTCCGATGGCATTGTGTCAAAAGGCTCTTTGGATCACCGGGTGTGTGAATGTTGCCCCACGGCATCGGCATCAACCGATGATGCTTCTATATTTTTTTACCGAGACCGTTCCGATGATGAAACCCGCAACATCGCCTTTGTCACATACCGATACGATCAGCAGGAGTGGAGTTCTCCCAAACCATTAAACGAAGACGGCTGGCAGGTTCAAGGATGTCCTGTAAACGGTCCGGCTGCTGACAGTTACGACAATACTGTGGGCGCAGCCTGGTACACCGCCCCGGATGATCAGCCCTATGTTAAAGTGGCGTTTTCAGAAGACCATGGCGAATCGTTTAGCGAGCCTATAGTTATTCATGAAGAAAATACGCTTGGCCGTGTGGATCTGAAGATGATCGACTCGCAAACCGCAATTGTCAGCTGGATTGATCAGGTTGAAGGACAAACCCAATTGATGACAAGACTGGTTGATTCCGGCGGTGCCATGGGCCCTGCTCAAGCTGTTAAAGTAGATAATTATCTCGCCGACAGAGCCGCCGGTTTTCCACGTATGACCCGCCTGAATGATGCCATTTACCTTGGCTGGACTCGTCCCGGAGAGCCGAACCAAATTGAGTTAATCAGAGGGGAGCTTGCGTTGGATTAGTCCAGTACTTCTGCAATTTGAAATCACAAATCAACAATCTGCTATCTCTTGCACTGTTGAGATGGTTGCTATGGTTATCCGATTGTGCCCATTGAGAACATCTCATCCGTTCGAACGGATTTCAGATTGTTGATTGCAGATAGCAGATTGCAGAAGTTTTGGAAGTTGGGGCGGGCTAATCCATTCCTTTGGCAGGATAAGTCCCCAAAACCTTAAAATAAGCCGCCTTATTTTCGATTTCTTTCAGCGCTTTTCTTATTTGAGGCTCGTGTTGGTTGCCTTCAATATCCAGATAAAACAGGTACTGCCAAGGCTTGCCGATGCGAGGGCGGGATTCCAGCTTGCTCATATTAATACCGTTTTCGCCCAGCACATTGAGGCATTTGATCAACGCACCTTTTTCGTGGACGGTGGCCAGTATCATCGAGGTTTTGCTGGGCAGTTGCGGGTCGCAAATTATCGGTTCTTTTGCCACCACTACGAATCGGGTGAAGTTCCCGGGCTGATTTTCAAGGTCTTTGGTGATGATATGCAGATCAAACAACTCGGCGGCATAAACACCGGCGATTGCAGCTTGTGATAAATCGGCATCTTCGCGGATTTTCTGGGCGGCCATGGCCGTGTCGGTATATGATTCGACTTTGCAGCGGGGCAGCGTCGCCAGAAAGTTACTGCACTGGGAAATCGCCTGGGGATGGGATAAAATCCGGCGAATGTTATCCAGCGAAACCGGCTCGACGGCCATCAGACAGTGATTTACCCGAAGTACTTCTTCGCCGATAATATGCAGGTTTCGCTCGCCAAGAATATCGTAGGTATCATTGATGGAGCCGGCTGTAGTGTTTTCGATCGGGAGCAGTGCCACATCCGCTTCGCCGTTTTCGACGGCATCAGCGGCTTCTTTAAAGCTTTTATAGCCGACACAGTTTACTTCATCATACCGCTCCGAAAAATGGTGCAAGGCAGCTTGATGGCTGTAGGCCCCTTTGGTCCCCTGAAAGGCCACGGTGATCGAAGTTACGGCCAGTTTGTCGTTTTGATGATCTACCAGCGACTGGGTCTGATACCGCACCGACTGAAGGATGATATCGCGGAATAATTGCTCGGCAAAATAGGGGTCCAGGCCTGACTCAGCAGCTATCGAACGGACTTTTTGCAACAGCTTCTCTTCGCGTTCGGTATCGCGGATCTGATCCTGATCTGCAATTTTTTTCGAGAACACTTCCCGCACAACACGGTGGCGCTCAGATAGGGTTTGGATCAGCTGCCTGTCGAGATCATCTATTAATTCCCGGTATTTTTCGAGGTTTTCGGGGGATTGTTTTTCGGTCATGATTCAGCGTGTAATAAAAGCCTGAAAGATAAGGCAAATTGGTACCTAAAAACGAACAAAGTTTCAACGTAGCTTTATCAAACCGGTTGTGAATACATCAAAAAAATGTCAAGAGTCTGTAAGAATGCTGAAAGGGTCTTTAAGAAAACGCCAATATCAGCGTTCCGCTTGTCGAAAAATGCTCAATTAAACTTTTTAAGCTGTTCATGGGACGTCGCGCGTATTCACCCGGGGTTTTCTTCGCAGTTTTATCATCCAAACAATTGAGTAACCCCGGTTAGTGATGTGTACCTCCTGTAGTCAAACAACCCAAATAATTGAAACTTGACCAATTTCATCCCGTAGGGGATTTGCGATAAAAGAGGAAAACAAAAAACAATGAGAAGTGATGCGAACAAATATCATCAAGCTGTTGCTGATTTTATTCATACAAACAGGGTTTATCACATATACTTCAGCGAATGATTTTACCATCAGTGGCTATATCGAAGATGCCGAATCCGGTGAAAATCTGATGGGTGCCAACATTCTGGATTTGAATTCCGGACAGGGAGCCACGACCAACGATTACGGGTATTTCAGTTTTTCCGCTCCTGCTGATACGGTACACCTGCAAATCAGTTATGTGGGTTACCAGACCGAGGAAAAAAAGGTCTATGTCGATCAGGATACCACCCTGAATATTGAGCTCGACCCGGTTATCGAAGGTGAAGAGATTCTGATTGAGGCTGAAGAAGAGCCCATTGAAGATTCCCCGCAAATGAGTACCTCAAGTGTTTCCGGGGAGATGATTGATCAGACACCCGGTTTGCTCGGGGAAAGCGATGTGATGCAGACGATCGAATTATTGCCCGGCGTGCAATCGGGCACGGAAGGCAGCTCGGGTATGTATGTGCGGGGAGGCGGACCCGATCAAAATCTGGTACTGCTCGACGGTGTACCGGTTTATAACACCTCACACCTGTTTGGTTTCTTTTCAATCTTTAATGCCAATGCGATTCACAATGTAGATTTGTATAAGGGCGGATTTCCGGCGAGATACGGCGGCCGGGCATCATCCGTAGTGGATATCACAATGGTGGAAGGTAACCGCAATGAGTTTCAGGGGGACGGCGGTATCGGACTGGTGGCCAGTGATCTGACACTTCAGGGACCCATCGGGGATGATCGAACTTCATTTATGGTTTCCGGCCGCAGATCCTATGTAGATGTTTTGGCGCGGCCATTTGTCCGGCAAGAAGAAGAGGTGGATGAGGGCGGATACTATTTCTGGGATGTGAACGCCAAAGTTAATCACCGTTTTTCGGACCGTAACCGATTATATCTAAGCTTTTACGGCGGAGATGATCGTTTTTTCACCGAACTCGATATGGATCGACCCGGTGATGAAATGCGATACAGGGACGCGCTCGATTTCGACATGGGTTGGGGGAATTACGCGGCATCAGCCCGGTGGAATCATTTGTTTTCAAACCGGCTCTTTTCCAACCTGCAACTCACTTACAGTCGCTATGGGTTTGATATCAGCGCTACAGAGCTGCAAGAGGTTTATGAAAATGATGAGCTTCAAAGTCGGGAAGAATTCGGCCTCGAGTACACATCCGGTATTGAAGATTTGGCTCTCAATTTCTCGCTGGATTTTACCCCCGGTAACAATCATCATTTCCGGTTTGGCGGAAGCATGAAGGGCAACCGGTTTAGCCCCGGAGCGGTCCAGGTTGATGTTGACGGCGAAGATGGTGCTATCGGTGATACGGATCTCGAATCGGATGAAACTCAAGACTCCTTTGAGTACGCTGTGTATGCGGAAGATGAATATTCCGTAAATGAATTCTGGAAACTCAACTACGGTATCCGGCATAGCGGGTTTTTGTCCGATGAGAAGTATTATCCATCTATTCAACCAAGATTTTCAGCCCGGCGGATGCTTTCAGAAAATTGGTCAGCCAAAGCATCTTATGCCTACATGGTGCAGCATGTACATTTGTTGAGCAACAATTTTGTGGGATTGCCGACCGATCTCTGGGTACCGGTTACCGATGATGCCCCTCCTCAGACTGCTCATCACGCGGCAGCCGGAGTCGCCGGGACGGTCTTTGATAAAAACCTGGAAGTCAGCGCCGAACTGTTCTACAAGTCCATGGGCGGAATGATCGATTATAAGGAAGGTGCCCAATTTATGGGCTTCGGCGAGAGCTGGGAAGACAATGTCGAAACCGGCGGTATCGGCGAAGCTTATGGGTTGGAACTATTTCTTCAGCGAAATATGGGAAATACTACGGGCTGGATTGGATATACGCTATCCAGGACGACCCGCGAATTTGATGAAATCAATGACGGAGAGCCGTATCCGTATAAGTTTGATCGACGACACGACTTTTCGGTTACGCTGAATCACCGGTTTACTGAAAGTTTAGATATCTCGGCGACCTGGGTTTACGGAACCGGCAATGCGATGACGCTGCCCCGGCAAGTGTATCAGCGGAGTCAGTATGGGTTGCCTGAAAATACCGGCAACACCGAGCCGATTGAATATTACGGATCACGCAACAGTTTTCGGGAACCGGCCTACCACCGGCTGGATCTGACTCTAAATCATCATCGGGATCGGCGCTGGGGAGAGCGCACCTTCAGTATTGGCGCTTACAATGCCTACAATCGGCAAAATCCGTTTTTTATAAGATTGAGAGACACTCCGGACGGGGAAAGAGAAGCCCAGCAAATCAGTCTGTTCCCGGTTCTGCCAGCGATTAACTACAGTTTTAGCTTTTAAAAATTTCAGAGGAAAAACATCAGCAAAATGAGCAGAAAGTATTTTTATCTCCTTTTAATTCCCACGTTAGTGTTATCCTGTGAAACCGTGATTGACCTGGATATACCGGAAGAAGAGCCGAAACCTGTCATTAATGCCATGATGACGGCTAATGAACCGGTCAAGGTGGAGCTTACGAAATCATCAGATGCGATGAAAAATGATGAGATAGAGGCGATAGATGGTGCATCGGTGGTACTTTTTCGGGAAGATGAACCTGTTGATACGCTGGTACAGGAAGACACGCCACCGGAGCTCGGTAAGCCTCGGCGCTATTTCAGTGAGAATTATGAACCCGAAGCAGGCGCATCGTATTCCATTGAAGTTGAAGCGGAAGGGTTTGATCCGGCAACAGCGGAGACACGGATTCCGGATACAATCGGGGAAGCGGAGTTAGTAAAATTCGAAAAGGAGGAACGCGATTTCGCTTCAACCGTCTGGCATAAAGCCGTCGTTGAATTTCCGGTTCAGGAAGGCAGTTACTACACCGTGGCTGCGGTAGTCAAATACGAGGATGAATACGACAATCCTGTTTCCGAAGGATTGGATTATCTGACCCCGGAACCTCGCCTTGAGCATGCCGGGGCGGGAGAGTTCGATCAAATTATTGAAGGTGACGTGTTGCTGGCAGGCGAGACGGAGTTGGAGCTTAAGGAAGATGATGACGGATATATTGAGATGGAGCTGTATCCGGAAGCAGCACCTTTATTAGGACCGGGAGTTGATGAGTACGAATACAAAATCATCATCCGGAAAGTAACGGCTGATTACAAATCCTACATCAGAAGCCTGCGCGAACAGGATTTATACCGGGATAACCCCTTTGCAGAGAGGGTTTCGGTATATTCCAACGTGGATGAGGGATTCGGATTGGTTTCCGGATATCGCGAAAAAAGCATCAAGCTGGAAGAATAAACATCAGCAGATTTTAAAACCGGAAACCAAGGCGAAATCGGGGTTGTGCGAACGTTCCGATATCGAGATCCCGGCGATTCACTTCTACATCCTGATCGTTTATTTCTTGATCCAGGTAATTGGTGAAACGAATGCCGTAGCCAACTTCAACACCGGTATAAAGTCGTTGGAGAAAGTGCAAATCGAGTCCGGCAAGAGCGTTCAGGTCTACCCCGAAAAAACCGGCCGGGTTGTTATTCCGGTTGGTAATATCCGCTGAAATCTGATCCCGGGAGGTTCGGTACCGCAAGCCGAGCTCAGCCCCATAATAAACGGACAGGCGGTCGTATTGAAAGGCATGCCACTCGATGCCGGGGGCAACTTCGAGCATGAGTCGGCTTCGACGTTGGTTTTCTCCTGTTCGGCGGCTTTCGTAATCGACATCCGCACGGAGCCGGAAGGCGCTGTCGGTGCTCTGGAAAGAGCGCAGACGAAACTCACCAAACGAGACCGGACTCCCGTCAAATGGAGCGACGGTTACCTCGAAAGTACGATCGCCGGCATCGGGCAATTCCTGTGCGTAGCTGAATTGGGCTCCGGCAATGCAAATCGCCAGCATCAAGATGGAAGAGATGAAGATTTTCATATTAGACTCTCGCGAATTAAATGACTAAAACTGGTGACCCCAGACATTTATCAGATAATATAGGATATAATTCACAAGCCGAGAGTTCACATTTTTGCTGAAACTAATGTCGCGTAAATGATTAAGTTGACGTAAGCAGTTGAGTTAATAGAAGAATCTTCACCGGTAATCTGGCTTCAATGGTAGCCATGGCTTACTTTGATGGCTTCGCATAGATCACACAAAATAAAATG
>SLJN01000198.1 GCA_007135115.1 Balneolales bacterium | reverse complement strand
TAAGATAATAATATTACTATTAGTAATACACCATTGACAACATAAAGTTGTAAAATTCTATTTTAAATGAGTTGTGCAACAGACACGGTAGTCGGACAAGTTCCACGCGGATTTTATGTGGATATAATTCAACAACATAGCCAAGGTTTTCCGGGTTTGACCGAAGAAATTTTCAATCTTTTATCTTCAATTTTCAATTGAAAGCATAATCCTTTAAAACACGGAATAATATCCATCTACAACTATTTCCTTTTCTATGATTCCATTATCTATTTTAGATCTTGCCGTAGTAACCGAAGGAGGTTCGGCGCAACAAGCTATTCAAAGAAGCCGGGATCTGGCCCGGCGAACCGAAAAAATGGGCTATCAACGCTTCTGGATGGCCGAGCATCATAACATGGAGAATATTGCAAGCTCGGCAACCTCGGTTTTGCTTGGTCATATCGCTGAGGCGACGGAGTCTATTCGGGTCGGGTCTGGCGGCATCATGCTCCCGAATCACTCCCCGCTGGTTATTGCTGAACAGTTCGGTACACTTGCCACGATTTATCCAAACAGGGTAGATTTGGGTTTGGGACGAGCACCGGGTACGGATCAGGTGACCGCAAATGCCATCCGCCCCGACCGAATGCAGCAGATACAGCAGTTTCCCGACCATGTCCGTCAACTGCAAAAGTATCTTTCTGCTGATAACAGCAGCAGCAAAGTTCGTGCTTTCCCCGGTGAAGGCACCGAAATCCCCATCTGGATACTTGGTTCAAGTACCAACAGTGCCCATCTTGCTGCAAAAATGGGACTCCCCTATGCCTTTGCAAGTCACTTTGCTCCCCAGCAGCTCATGCCCGCCCTACAAATTTACCGTGAAGAGTTTACGCCATCAGAAAACCTACAGGAACCCTGGTTTATGCCCTGCGTGAATGTGATTGCAGCGGAGACCAATGAGGAGGCCGAATACCTTTCCACCTCGATGCTCCAAATGTTTATGGGCGTGGTCACCGGCGACCGATCCCCCATGAAACCTCCGGTGGACAGCATGGAAGGCATCTGGAACGAGCACATCCGCTATGCGGTCACCCAGATGCTGGCATGTTCGTTTATCGAAAGTGTTGAAAACGTTAAAAAAGGAATTTCAAAATTCATCGACCAAACCGGAGCTGATGAGTTGATGGTTTCCACCTATATTTACGATCATGAGCAAAGGGTGAAGTCTTATGAGCTACTTGTAGACGAGGTTTCGGAGGAAGTGTGATTTTTGGATTTTATGTGGTGAAGAATCTCTGTGCAAACCGGAGGGACTAAACTCATCCCCCGGCCCCTTCTCTGATGCATTCAGAGAAGGGGTGACTCAGGCTCATGATTGAGAGTTATAATCACAGATCACAAACTTCGGCTACGTTAGAATTTCCCAGTTTAAGTTTACCAAATAGCCATCAAGTTGAGGCTGTCTAAAAAGAAAATATTTGAAACTGACAACCAAAAAAATAAAGGATCAATTATAAAAGCTGGGAATTAACGTAATACAACTTCTATTTCCAACATTGGTCATCCCGGACGACGACGTAAGGAGGAGATCCGGGATCCAGGAGTTCCTGGCAATGAAGGTATCTTAGTCAACTACAGCTCGTCATACAAGTCCTTCCATCCAGGATTAAACTGTTCGATCAATTTCACTTTCCAGTTTCTACGCCATTTTGCCATTTTTTGATTAATTTTTCTCGTTCTATGGCATCCTGTATATCATCATGGTATTCATAATAAACCAGCATTTCTAACTGATATCGGTAAGTGAAGCCAGGATATTTGTCGGTTTTATGTAGATAAATACGTTGTTTAAGCGTACTGGTGACACCGGTATATAAAGTTCCATTACGCTTGTTTGTAACCAGATACACAAAACCGGCTTTAGGCATATGATGATTGTTAAGTTTTAAGCAAAGAAGTTCAAGTTCAACTGTTTAAAAAACGAAGCTTACACCATGTTCGATAATCATATGAGAGTTTTTAATAAGTCAATCCTTGCTAATCTTAAAGTTCAGAAAATGTGCTTTTGGATTAAATGAGAGCTTTTTAAACTTTGTTGCCTTTGACCCTTGGATCCCGGATCTCCTCCTTACGTCGTCGTCCGGGATGACCACAGGTGGGGAAATTTATATCTTTTTAGACAGCCTCGGGTGACTCAGGCTCATGATTGGGAGTTATAATCACAGATCACAAACTTTGGCTACGTTTGAATTTCCCGGTTTAAATTTACCAAGTAACCATCAGGTCCCCCTCTCTAAATGCCTTAGAGAGGGGACAGGGGTGAGTTTAGCCCAAAACCCGGTACCGTTTTAAATTCAGAGAAGAAACCTCCCCGATTTTCAATCAATCCTCATCATCCAAACCACCTCGGCGTTCGGGGGATTGCTGCTCGGGCCAGCTCATGCGCTCTCCGCTTCGCGGGTCTATGGGCATGACGCGCTTTTCGCGATCGGTGGTTTCCGGATCTTCGCTCGCCATGTAGGCCATGGTTGCAATCAGCATAACATTATCGCGCAGATCATCGAAAACGATTTTATCGTAGGTGTCGCGGTTGGTGTGCCAGGTGTAATCCCAATAGGACCAGCTCAGCGAACGCAGTACAAATCCGGGGGCTCCGGCGGTCACGAATGCGGCATGATCGGTCCCGCCACCACTTGGCATTCCGGGGAAATCCGTTTCGATGCGCTGACGAATATCTGCCGGTGCGGCTGACAGCCAGCGTGTCATGTAATCATAGGAGTTCAGAAAACCTTGTCCGCTGATGTTCTTGATCCGGCCGGTTCCATTATCCTGATTAAAAAGTGCCTGGAGATTATCCACGATTTCGGGATGATCTTCTACAAAAGCCCGGGAGCCGTTGAGTCCCTGCTCTTCGCTTCCCCAGAGTCCAACCAAAATGGTGCGTTTGGGTTCCGGATAAACTTCTTTCAGGATACGGGCTACTTCCATCATGGTAACCGAGCCGGTCCCGTTATCGGTGGCTCCGGTTCCGCCATCCCATGAGTCGTAGTGGGCGGATAAAATCACGTATTCATCGGGTTTTTCGGTGCCCGGGATTTCAGCGATAGTGTTGTAGGTAGGCACTTCTCCTTGATCTTCAGACTGCGCATTCACCCGGATTTCAGGATCTGCATCATTTTTGACCATGCGGTACAGCATGCCGTAATCTTCGAGCAGAATATCAATGGTCGGGATTTCTTCGGTGTGTGCTCCAAAAATTTTGTTGGTGCCGAATGCCTCACTCCAATTGGACATCAAAATACCTGCGGCGCCGGCTTCTTCAAGTGCCTGAACCAGTGACCGTTGGTTGTGACCGGCGTTTTGAACGCGTTCTCGCCAGGCTTGTGCCGCTTCTTCACGCTTTTTCTCCATGCGCTCAAATGACTCGTCCGTTGCATATTCCTCCCAATTGTACTCGGGTCGGCCCGTCGGTTGATGCTGGGATATCATGACAAATTTGCCTTCTGCTTCCGGCAGCCACTCTTCAAATTCTGTTGAGTCTTCCACCTCCGGTATAATCACAATTTCACCGGTTACGCCCTCTTCCGGAGTTGAGGGACTCCATGCAAGCTGCATAGCTTCAAGGGTTACGGTGCGTGGGGATACCAGGTCAACATGGGTTACGCCACGCTCCCATCCGCGCCAGGTTCCGAATTGCTGATTTTCCGCCGAAATCCCCCAATTTTCAAAGGTTTCAACGGCCCAGTCATGAGCATGCTGCATTTGAGGTGTCCCGACCAGCCTCGGGCCAATGACATCCATTAAGTAATGCGCCAGATCTTTTAGCTGGGATTCTTCGTACACTTTTTCTTCTATGGCCTCCAGAATCTCTTCATCAGGCTCCTGAGCTTGAACCGGGAAGAGATGGGCACTAACAAATAAGATCAGTAACGGTAATATACGTTTCATGAGTTATGCTTCATTTAATCAGATTATTAAGTCAAGGTGAATCTAATGAATATCGTAGGATTTAGTCGAGATCTTACGAAAAAAGTTTATTTCCCCATTCGGTGAGCCAAAGATTTCAGAATAATTTATCTGAAATCAATTTGATCTGTGCTCTTTGCCGATGTAACTTGTTTGAAGCTATACATTAACCTATCATCTTGCTTTATGATCAAATACATCAAAGCGTGGCTGCCTGCACGGGATGAAGTCGGAACTCCGGGCCGGGCGGCGAGGAGATTTCTCGGGATGATGCGGCGGGAATATCACGGAGAGCCTTTACTTGAAGCGCATATATCTGCCGATCCCATTGAACAGTTTTCCACCTGGTTTGATCAGGCCATAAAACAGGTTAAGGATGATCCCAATGCCATGTTGATTTCAACGGTAGGCAGCGACGGTCAACCCAGCTCCCGAACGGTATTGTTGAAGGAGTTTGATGAAAACGGCTTCGTTTTTTATACCAACTACCAAAGCCGCAAAGCCCGGCAAATCTCAGAGAACCCGAAAGTCAGCATTACCTTTTACTGGCCGGAAATGCTCCGGCAGGTCCACATTGAAGGCATAGCCGAAAAAGTACCGGAGAGCCAGTCAGATGAATATTTTGCAACCCGGCCTCCGGCAAGCCGACTAGGTGCCTGGGCTTCGGCTCAAAGCCGCACCCTGAATTCCCGCGAGGAGCTGGAAAAGATCTTTGAGGATATCAAAAATCGCTTTAATAAACAGGATATACCGCGGCCGCCCGAATGGGGAGGATTCAACGTAAGCCCTTATCGCATGGAGTTTTGGCAAGGCCGGCTAAATCGCTTGCATGACCGCATCTGCTACAGCAAAAATGATTCGAAGTGGCATATCACCCGTTTATCCCCTTAACTTTTCTGAAATACCGTAGCAGGTTCCATTTACTGATTCACCTGGCCATTTAATATAATGATCAACTTTTCTCCCCCGCTTTACGACTGCTCGCCCGATGAAGCTGTCAGCATTTTGCAACAAAGGTTTTCTCTAAAGCCATCCACCCGAAAGTTGATGGTTTCCGAAGCGACCGGACATATCCTGGGTTCACCTTGTGCGGCAACCCACGATGTTCCTGCGTTCGACAACTCTGCGATGGATGGGGTTGTGATCAGAAAATCAGATTGGGAAAGTGGAATGCGGGATTATCCTTTAGCCGGAGAGATTCCTCCTGAGTTAACTTCACCTCCACCGCTTCAGCCGGGTACTGCAATGCGCATCATGACCGGCGCTCCCGTACCCGAATACGGCGAGCTAATCATTCCCGTAGAGTTGCTTGATGACCGCGGATCGGAAGTTACCATCCACGAGCTGCCCGGTAAAAATCCCATTCGAAAACGCGGGGAAGGCTACAAAACAGGAGAGGAGATCCTTGGTCAAGGCACACTGGTACGTCCTTACGAAGCAGGGTTGATGATTGAGTCAGGCAACAGCGAATGCACTGTATTTGAGCCTATTGTGGTGGGCGTGCAGGTTACGGGTTCAGAAGTTGGTGAGACTATGAATACCAACGGACCGGTAATTACGCAACTGCTGAACAACTTACCGGGTGTCACTCCGAAAGAGTATCCGGTTTTAGAAGATAATCCTGAGGAAATTCATCACAGAATGGGTCAACTTCAGGATGAGTGTGATGTGGTCGTGACGACCGGTGGTATATCAGCCGGCAAGTTCGATTATCTTCCGGATCTTCTGGAAAAAAACGGCGCTGAATTGCTGATCCGGAAAATCAACCAAAAACCCGGAAAACCTTTTACTGTCTACGATTGGGATGGTACTCCTGTTTGCTGTCTGCCCGGCAACCCCATTTCTGCGGTATTTACGTTTGAATGGTATGTTCGGCAACTACTTGCATCCTTAAATGGCCTCGGGGATGCAGTTATATCAGCTGAAGTAGCAGAACAGGAGTCCCTATTATTCAATAAAGGAGCGAAGCATCTGTTTGTGCCGGGTAAGCTGTTTTTTCAGGATGGGCGTGTTCAGGTGAGTGCTGAGCCGGTGATGAAATCCCACCTGATGCAATTGTATAAAGATGCTGATTGCTATGTGCATCTGGAACCCGGCATGGAGTATCAAGCAGGCGATTTGATAGAGGTGATGCCTTTTGCAGGGTTATAGGCCGGGCCTTCGGATGTAGTTACGAATGGACTCTTCCGATTGATTAACAATTTTTTTGATTCTACCCAGCTTTAGCAAGATTTGCGGCCAGGAGTTTCCGGGCATCTTTTCAGCCAGCCAGGCGCGGGCTTCGGGATCCTCGGTGATCGGAACTATTGCCATTCCAAACAGCCCGCAACGTTTCAGTGAAAGATGCACTCTTGCCATCGCTTCACCCGCTGCAATCCAGGAGTAGCTGTTTTCTACATCCGCACTGATGAGCACATAATCGCTGACAGCCCCCTCCTCTACCTGTCCGGATCCACACTGTATGGTACCATCCCGAAACTCTGCATTATTGAAACTGCAAAACCGCTCAAGTTCGGAGGCTCCGTCAATTTTTTTAAGCTTCATTTCTTCGGCAAGCTCACTGATTGCCTTCAGGTTAGCCGACTTTTGTGCTTCGACGTATCGATCCAGCTTTCCTGCGAGGTCCGGATAGTGGCTATCATTAAAAAGGGTAATATTGCATCCGGTTTGCTCGCCAACATTTTTGAGCACATCATAAAATGCTTTCCGGCACCATTTTCCTTGCTTTTCAATCGGGTTAGCACTGCCCTCAATATATGAATATAAGCTTTGCTCGTCTTCATCCGGGGTATAGTCGCCATTCATTCGGATGTAAGCAATCAGCTCAGGATTGTCAAGCCTGGGGAACATTTGAATCAGCTCTTTGCGTCCGCGATTTCGTATAATCAACCGGATATACTGAAGCAATGCTCCTCCGCTAACATACTTTAGCCGCTTGCTGGAGGCGACTTCACCCTGGCTGGTGGTATAAAGCTCAATCACATTACCAACAACTCGAAACTGCCAGGGCTTGCGGTCAGCTACCGAAGGGGCACGTAGTGCCAGCCGGATAATATTTTCGTGCTCACCGGTGCTCAAGGCTCGAATATTATTGATAGTTGTGGTTGCAGCAGTTGAAATCATCTGATTCCTGTAAGTGATTTACTTTTGATCTACATACAGATCGAAATGCACTTCTAATTCTTCGTGAACTTTAACCATCCCCATCATTGCGGTGGGGGGATCGATTCCAAAGTCTTTCATGGAAATTTGATGCGACCCGAAAATGCGGATCGTACTGTTTTCCGTGCTGGTTTTGCCTTTTATTTGAACTGAAATTTCTCTGATTTCCCCGGAAATGCTCAATTCCCCGGT
>SLJN01000241.1 GCA_007135115.1 Balneolales bacterium | reverse complement strand
TACGGGCTGCTCGGGTAAGTTACCTGTTATGAGTTCCACACTTGTTATAAAGGTTTCTTCATCATAGGCTTCTTCCATTAAAGCCTGTAATTGCATTTTTTCCTGTGATGATAAATCTTCATCAAAATTATGGGCAGTAACCTCGAATGCCTCAGAAATTCCGGACACCTCCTGAACTTTTCCATTTTCATTGATTTTTGCTTCAAACGGTTCGTCAGTGAGCATCGTTAAATACTGCGAAAATGTGTTGCCATACGCCTCGTGATCTTTATCAGTCGTCATGGTTTTACTTTGTTGCATAGGCAGGTTCATGTCCATGGTTAGCATTTCATACTGCATTTCTGCTTTGTAGTTATCACCATTATGTTCCTTGATATCAAAATGCAATGTGCTATGTAACACGGTATTGATTTCCAAGTCCATTCCCTGAACCTTCTTACTAATATCTACTTCCGTCTTGGAGTTGATGGTGTATACCTCACCAACTTCAAGATCCAGTTTCAGGTCGATTTCATCAGTCGGGAAAAACAACAGC
Source organism: Balneolales bacterium (assembly GCA_007135115.1). Taxonomy (GTDB): domain Bacteria; phylum Bacteroidota; class Rhodothermia; order Balneolales; family Natronogracilivirgulaceae; genus SLJN01. The sequence continues at coordinate 6,778 of SLJN01000241.1, read as the reverse complement.
ATTAAAGAAATTAAAAGCTTCATAGCGCCTTTCGTTTTTTCTCGATTTTATTGGCAAGTCCTGATGATATGATTTGTTAGGCGTGCTGTAAACCGCCCGGGGGAGTGTTTGCAAAACTTTGACAAAACTTGCTGTCGACTGAAGTAATAGGTTTAATTGGAAATAAGAGGTGGCAATCTATTCAGCTTATTTTCATGCCGCTAAAGCGAATCGATAAACTCATCCCAATCAAACTCCAATTCGCGTTCTTCAAAATCATCATCCACTTCAAACTCCAGAATACGCTCGATTCGGTCTTCCAGAGCAGGGTGGGTGGTAAGAAATGCAGGTGGAGAATCTGCATCTGACAATGACCTCATCCGCAAAAAAGACTGGGAAAGTTTCTGGGGATGTATCTGTGCCTCCTTGAGTGCATCACGGGCAAAATCATCAGCCTCTAATTCCTGAGATCGGCTATAAGACAGTTCCATCATGGTGCGACTCAACTCGACAATCATTCCTTGATTTCCTCCTGTGATGATGCTCATCAGCAAAGAGGTCCCGATATCCCGCCTCAACCGGTCTTCTACATGAGTGTGATGAATATGCCCCCATTCATGAGCGACCACGGCTGCGACCATTTCAGGGTCATCGAGTTTTTTCAGTAATCCTTCAAACAGATAAATGCCGTCGCCGACGGTGGTAAAAGCATTCACCTGATCGCCCTGAACAATTCTGATTTTACTGAAATCACCTTTTTCCTCAATTTGCGGCTCAAAACGCTCCCGAAGTGCCTTTTCAAAGGCATCGGTATGTTCGTTTTCGATAAAGGTCAGCTGCTGCTCAAGCGAAGTTGTGATTCGCTCGGTTATTTCTTCCCCGAATAATGATGAATCAGGTTTATCCGACTCCTCATCGGTCTTCGGTTCATACGAAAGCCAGAAATAAATGCCGGCAAAAAGCCCACCGATGATGAGTAGTAAAATGGTTAAATCTCTCTTCATAAATCTGTGTTAACTGGGTGGGGTGTTCAAGTCTGCACGGTTACGGTCATTATAACTGCGATAACCTCTTTCAAAAGCGAGCCTGCCGAAAAACAGGAAGTAAAATATCTTACCCTTATAGGCCATCAATGCGGCTACAAAACTTATAATAAAATACGTCAGGTTCAGTATCACCGTGAGAATCAAAAAGGAATAGTAGACATTGTTAAAACCATCATGAATCAAATTGGTGACGGTCCATACAACCGTTACGCCATTGAAGATCGAGATGATAAACTGACTGATTAGCGACTGGTAAGAATGGAAGGACACAAAAGGACTGGTTTTCCTGATGAAATAGTGATAGGCCAGCGCAGCAAAGAAGTTCAGAAAGGGCAGGGGGAGACCAATTGCTGTTGTCGCAAAAACGGTTAAATAGGCCGCCAAAGCACGTTCTTTTTCCGTATTGCTGATTTCTGATGGTTTAGGTAAGTCTGTTTCTTCCATTATTTTGTAATTATGTATTAAATATTAAATTAAGCTCAATCAATATATTAAATCAACCATTGAGTATAGGTGGAATTATGGATGAATCAAATGAAGAAGCGGAAGTTATAAGCACCAAAGACTGGCTGATCACTCTCATTATATCAGCAATACCGGTGGTGAATATCATCATGTTTTTTATCTGGGCTTTTGGTGATCAAACCAATCCGAACAAAGCCAACTGGGCTAAAGCGTCCCTGCTTTGGATGGTTATCGTGACCGGGTTGGTTATTTTACTGTACGTCTTAATTGCGGTTGTGATTTTTGGTATAGCCGCCTCAAATTAGGATGCTCTAGCCTGCATTATTCACAAAATTTGGGTGAATAATGCAGGCTAAAAACTCATCAGGTTCGAGAGAAAAAATCGATTTTCCCCGGTCTGCATTAAATACTCATTTATAGTATCTTGAGAGCTATGAATAAGGATATTTCTGTAAATACGCCCATATACGTCGCCGGACACCGGGGAATGGTCGGTTCTGCCGTTGTACGTGCGCTTGAGCGACACGGTTTCACCAATGTGCTTACCCAAACTTCTGCCGAGCTTGACTTGCGCAATCAACAGCAGACGATGGATTTCTTTGAGAAGAATCGTCCGCAGATCGTCATACTGGCCGCCGCCAGAGTCGGAGGAATCCTGGCCAATCGCGATTATCCCTACCAATTCATTCATGATAATCTCGCGCTTCAGACGAATGTGATCAATGCAGCATATCATCATGGAGCCGAGCGATTGATGTTCCTAGGCAGCTCCTGCATCTATCCGCGGGAAGCTCCACAGCCCATGCATGAGGACTCGCTTTTGACCGGGCCGCTGGAGTCCACCAACGAATGGTATGCGATAGCAAAGATCGCCGGACTCAAAATGTGTCAGGCTATTCGTAAGCAGCATGGTCGCTGTTTCTTCTCCCTGATGCCAACCAACCTCTACGGTCCGAACGACAATTTCGATCTGGAAACAAGTCATGTGCTGCCCGCATTGATCAGAAAGTTTCATGAAGCGTTGCCGGATAAAGATGTAGAATTATGGGGAAGCGGAAAGCCACAGCGGGAATTTCTTCACGTTGACGATCTTGCCGAAGCAGTGATCACCTTTCTTGATCAAACTCCTGAATTCGACTACTACAATGTCGGCACGGGCAAAGATATTTCAATCAAAGAGCTGAGCGAGCTGATCCAGGAAATTACCGGGCATGAAGGGGCTATAAAATGGGATACGTCCAAGCCGGACGGAACGCCCCGAAAACTGCTGGATGTGTCGCGTATCTCAAAAACCGGATGGCAGCCCCGATATTCACTGCGCGATGGTATTCAAAACACCCTCGACTGGTTCATCAAAAACAAAACCCATCTAAAAGAAGTACACATTGAGTAACAAGACGGCATTAATCACCGGTATAACCGGTCAGGACGGAGCTTATCTCGGTGAATTCCTGCTTGATAAAGGCTATACGGTTCACGGGATCAAAAGGAGGTCCAGTTCTTTCAATACCGGCAGGGTCGATCATTTGTATACCGATCCCCATTTCAAGGGGTTACCATTTTTTATGCATTACGGTGATCTCACCGATGCCACCAATCTCATCCGCATCATCCAGGAGGTGCAGCCGGATGAAATCTATAATCTCGGTGCTCAGAGTCATGTTCAGGTCTCCTTCGAAACCCCGGAATACACCGCAAACAGCGACGCCATTGGCACGCTTCGTCTGCTTGAGGCGCTTCGCATTCTCGGGATGACCCAGACGACCCGCTTTTATCAGGCTTCCACCAGTGAGATGTTCGGGAAAGTTCAGGAAACCCCTCAAAATGAAAACACCCCGTTTTATCCCCGCTCGCCTTATGGCGCCGCAAAGGTTTACGCTTACTGGATCACGGTAAACTATCGTGAGGCTTATGATATATTTGCCTGTAATGGAATTTTGTTCAACCATGAATCACCCATTCGGGGAGAGACTTTTGTAACCCGGAAAATCACCAGGGCCGCGGTACGGATCAGTAAAGGGGTTCAGGAAAAGTTATTTCTCGGGAACCTCGATGCTCGACGAGATTGGGGCCATGCTCGCGATTATGTTGAAGGCATGTGGGCGATGTTACAACAGCCCGAACCCGAAGATTATGTTTTGGCTACCGGAAATACTCACACGGTTCGCAGCATGTGTGAAAAAGCCTTCAAATGTGCCGGAGTAGACCTGGAGTGGAAGGGGGAAGGTGTTGATGAAAAAGGCATAGACAAAAAATCCGGAAAAGTGGTAATTGAAATTGATCCGGACTATTTTCGTCCTACCGAAGTGGATCTGCTGCGCGGGGATGCCACAAAAGCCCGGGAAAAACTTGGCTGGAATCCGGTTTATTCATTTGATCAGCTTGTAGAAAACATGGTTGAATCCGACATGAAGGAACTTGAATATTTAATGCAGAATGAAAATGCCTCGCCGGGCGCTCGTTCTGAAATCAGGTTTTAAGGGTTTGGGTTCAGACCGGAATAATTCTTTAGTTACCTGCGTTGCCTGAATAAAGAATGCATAATCACCTAAAAAATTGATGTGCCATTATGATTCGTCCAATTATGGGGAGAATCCCCAAACACAAACAGTTCAACTATAAATACCGTTACTATCAGCCAGAGCCTACGAAAGAGGGTGAAGGCGTTGAATTCCGCCGAATTACCAGTCGGGGAAATGGCGGATCGGTTTTGGCCTATGCCGTCATGCTGGCATTTATTTTGTATTTGATCACCACCTTAGCAAGCTAAACGATATTCTTGGAGAACGAATCTCAGGACACGCACACCAATTCGGTAATTCATCAGCTACCGAGTAGCATATCCAATAAAATTGCAGCAGGTGAGGTGGTACAGCGCCCATCGTCGGTCGTCAAGGAATTGATCGACAATGCCGTGGATGCGGGGGCGCAATCGGTCGAAGTGACCATTGAAAAAGCCGGCAGAACGCTAATCGAGGTCAAGGATGATGGCTGCGGAATGAGCAGCGATGATCTCAGACCTTGTTTTCTGCGGCACGCCACCTCTAAAATCAGTTCGGTTGATGACCTCAGCCGGATTATGACGCTCGGTTTTCGCGGTGAGGCGATGGCCTCCATTGCTTCGGTATCTCAGATCAATGTGAAAACCAAACGCGTTGAGGATGAAAACGGATGGGAGCTCGAACTTTGGGGCGGAGAGGAACGAAGGCTGGACCCGGCGGCTACGGATAATGGAACAACCGTTTCGGTCAGAAACCTGTTTTTCAACGTACCGGCCCGTCGCGCGTTTTTGAAAACCGATGCCACCGAGTTCCGCCATATTCTGATCACTTTTCAACAGGCCGCCCTCGCAACGCCGGATGTTGCTTTTTCCCTGAAGGCCGATGCCGAACACGTTTATCATCTACCCGCACAATCTCTGGCCGACCGTATCGCAACTATTTTCGGTAAGTCTTACCGCGCGAGCCTGATTCCGGTGGAAGAGAAAACAAGCATCGTGGATATCTACGGTTATCTGATTGACCCGAAGATGGCTAAAAAGACCCGGGGCGAGCAGTTTCTGTTTGTCAATAACCGGCCGTTCATGCACCGTCACCTGAACTACGTCATCCTGGACACCTACAACAACTGGCTGCGCGACAAAGAGTATCCGTTTTATGCACTGTTCTACAAAATCGATCCGGAACAGGTGGATGTCAATGTACATCCATCCAAACTGGAGGTTAAGTTTGAGGATGAAAAAACCGTTTCGCAGCTAACCCGATCGGTTGTCACCAAAGGACTTAACGAACATTTCCGGGTGCCCGATATTGATAACCTGGGCTCCGGTCAGCAAAAAGCCAATACCGGAGGATTTGATGATTTCGGATTCGGCGATCTATCCGGCGGAAAAGAGGCTACGGGGGGATCAAAAGGAAAATTTCAGCATCATTACCAGGGCACACAAAAGCCACATTCTCCCATAGACGGAGAGGAGGCCGGGCGGCGACTGTATAGTCATCCCGAATCCCAATCTCCGAATGAAAACCCTTCAGCATCAACTGACGCTTCCGGACAAACCGGTATGGATCTGGGAAACGTCATCCGGCAGAATAATTTCTGGCAGATTCATGATCAGTATATTTTGTCGCAGACGCTGACCGGCATCAGTATCATTGATCAACATGCCGCTCATAAGCGGATTATCTATGAAAGGGCACTGTCCGAAGCTGAAAACGGCCTGCCATCGACGCAGCAGCTACTTTTTCCGCAAACCCTTGAGTTTTCGGCATCTGATTTTCAGCTTCTCAAACAACTTGAGCCGGAAATCGAACGCCTCGGGTTCAATATTCAGCTTCTGAGCGGTAACACTGCGATGATTTTAGGAGTACCATCCGACATCCAAAGCGGGGATGAATACCGGTTACTTGGTGAGATGTTACAGCAGTATCAAACGCTGACTAATTCCCTCAGCCTGAGCAAACGGGAAAAACTGGCACTGGCGTACGCCAACAAAACGGCCATCAACAAAGGTAAACGATTGAGTCAGGATGAGATGGAGTCGCTGATCGATCAACTGTTTTCGTGCAGCCACCCCTATTTTGACCCATTGAATAAGCCGACTTTGTTGTATATTCCGTTGGATGAAATTCAATCCCGATTCCAAAGCAAAAAGCAATAGACCGACATGGATATCCTGGTTGTTGAACCGTTTATGGGTGGCTCCCATAAAGCCTTTCTTGACGGGCTGAAAAGTCATTCTTGCCACAACATTCATACGGTTACCATGAGTGACCGCTACTGGAAATGGCGTATGAACGGCGGCGCGGTAACACTTGCTGAAAAAACAGCAATGATCGACGCCAATATTGATCTGGTGCTGGCCAGCAGCATGACCAATCTTCCCGCGTTTATTGCTTTGACCAATCCGCGATTTGCCAACACACCCGTGCTGTTTTATATGCACGAAAATCAATTGACCCAACCGGTACCGGAAGGCGAGGAGCGGGATCTAACCTATTGTTACATCAATTACCTGAGTGCGCTTTCTGCCAATAAGGTAATTTTCAATTCTCATTTCCACTACGAATCCTTCATGCAGGCGCTACCGGCGTTTTTAGCGAGATTTCCGGATTATCATCAATCTGAAACTATAAAAATGCTGGAATCCAGAAGCACGGTGATGCATCCTGGGTTGGATTTAACGAGTCATGATCAATATCGCAAACCAAAGGGCCGCAAAGGTCCGCCGGTCGTAGTGTGGAATCAGCGCTGGGCTTTCGATAAAAACCCGGATATGTTTTTTCGGG
>SLJN01000357.1 GCA_007135115.1 Balneolales bacterium | reverse complement strand
CGCAGGTCAGTTAATGACATTGCGAATCAACAAAATACATTAAATCAGCAGATACAACAGATCACAGATAACTATAATGCAGAGGTTGATCGCTATCAGCAGGAGTTTGGTACCGAATATAAGTTTGAACAGGGAAGGTATACCGGTGAGGAGATAAACATTTATCAGTTTGATGATAGGCACGATCTGGAATTTGTGTTAACTCATGAATTTGGACACGCCCTTGGTATTGACCATGTGGATGATCCCAATGCAGTGATGTACGAGGTTAGGATTGATCAACCGGTGGATCCGGTTGATTTGACGAATGATGATGAGTGGGCACTAAAGCAAGCTTGTCAATGATCTATTAGAACAGACAACGCTTTACTAACTGGTTTCCAGGATTTTCGTTCTGATCTGACGCACTTCATGCAGGGGCTGATTTGATGAATACACCGCCGAACTCACCGCAACACCGGCAACACCCGTTTCAATAACACGTTCAACATTTTCCGCATTAATTCCACCGATAGCAAAAACCGGTATTGAAAGCGATCTAACAACTTCACGTAAGGTTTCAACCCCTCTGGGTGCATAAGACTTATCCTTGGTCGATGTATTGAAAATATGACCAAAGCCACAGTAATCAGCCCCTTCGGATTCGACAGCTTTGGCTTCAGCTACTGCGGATGCGCTGCCACCGATGATTTTGCCGGCGCCCAAAATTTTACGGGCTGTCTTTATGGGCAGATCCTGCTGACCGAGATGAACACCGTGTGCATCAGTGGCATAAGCCAAGTCAATCCTGTCATTAATAATTAATTTAGCATCATATTCATCACAGAGGCGGCGTATTTCAATTCCGATTTGCATCAATTCACGAGCTTCGAGATGCTTGTCTCTGAGTTGGATATATTTAGCTCCCCCTTTTAAAGCCATTTTGGCGAGCTGAAAGTGGGTATAACCGTGTTTGTTTCCGGCAGTAGTAATTACATATAAACCCTGCATCCGAATGGGACCTTAAGAATTAGGATTAAAGTTGACTAAAGTACCGCAGGTTTTTTTCTGAAACTTCAGGATCCTGCCATGCCCGAATAGCTGCAACACCAAAAGCGCCGGCATCAAAACAGGCGTCCACTTTTTCCGGGGTAATACCGCCGACCGTATAAACGGGGCAGTCTACTTCTTCGGTCACGGTGCGCAATTCATCGAGACCTCGATGAGGCTTACCGGGCGTTTCGAAAACGGGGCCAAACAGCAGAAAATCTGCTTGCTGCTTTTCTATGGCTTCGCCAGCGTTATGCACACTGGCACCGATAATGAGATCCCGGGCAAAATCACGAGCCTCTTCCGGACTGAAACTGCTTGTACGCAGATGAACGCCATCGGCCCCTACGGCCAATGCAATATCCACACGATCGTTGATGAATAACTGGGCACCGGCACTCCGTGTTAACTCGGCAACCTGATGGCCGATTCGCAGCAGATCACCTGATGAAAGGTCTTTTTCACGAAGTTGAAACATCCTCACGCCATGATCCATGGCTCTTTTTACAGCACTTAGAACATCCTGGTCGGGCAACAACGACCGGTCGGTAATGGCATAAAAACGGTGTTTAATCATGAGTTTCAATCATTCCATCCATTGGAGTTGAGGCTTTGGCATACAGGCGTCTCGGCATCCGGCCCGCCCGGTAAGCCAGTCGACCTGCTTCGATTCCTTTTTTCATTGCCTCAGCCATGAGAACAGGGTGCTCAGCCTGGCTGATAGCAGAGTTCATTAAAACGGCGTCGCACCCGAGCTCAAGTGCTTCAGCAGCATCGGAAGCTGTGCCGACACCGGCATCGACAATAAGTGGAACTTTAACTTGCTCCCTTATTATCCGGATGTTGTACGGATTTCGAATTCCCATGCCGGATCCGATGGGTGCTCCTAACGGCATAACCGCAGCACAGCCCATGTCGTTCAATTTCTTGCAGGTAATGGGGTCGTCATTACAATAGGGGAACACCTCGAACCCCTCCATCAGGAGCTCCTCGGTCGCTTTCAGCAATTCCGGGACATCCGGAAACAGAGTGTCTTCATCGCCTATGACTTCAAGCTTAACCCAATTGGTGCCAAGAGCTTCGCGGGCAAGTTTGGCAGTCAGTACTGCCTCCTTAGCCGTATAGCAACCTGCAGTATTGGGAAGCAGCGTCAGTTTATCGGTCTGAAGATACTTCAGGATGCTCTCGCTGGATTGGTTTTGGAGGTCAACCCGGCGGACGGCAACCGTTACGATTTCAGCACCGCTGGCCTCAATAGACCGGCGCATAACATCAGGGTTGGGGTATTGTGACGAGCCGATGATGAGCCGTGAGGAAAACTCTTTGCCGGCAAGTGTATAAGTGTCGTTAGTCATAATATTCTCAAATATAAAAATGCAGGAAATGGTACCGGGTAATTTAAGCGTTGCTTACCCACCTTGCACCGCTTGTATTATTTCAATTCTGTCGCCGTCGGATACCTTGTAGTTATCCCATTCTGATCGGGAGATAACATCATCATTGACAGCAACGGCAATTCCGTCCCGGTCTTCAACACCTTCCGTCCGGCGGATTACATCCCGGAGAGTAAGTGCTTCAGAAATGGATTGTTGGGTTCCGTTTACAGTTATCTTCATAATAGAAAATGCTAATAAGTTAATAATTCAGGATCCGGCCAGATCAGCAAACCGCATAGGTTCAAACGGCCGGATCAGCTCACTGATTTCATCATTCAGGATAATGTCACTCAGATGATAAGCAGTAATGGGTGCCAGTAAAATTCCATGGCGATAAAATCCCGCTGCATAGTAAAAACCAGACTGATTTGTTTTGCCAATCATGGGATAGTGATCCGGACTTGCCGGCCGCAGGCTTCCGAAAAACTCGGTTACTGGAAGATCATAAATGGAAGGCAGGGCTTCCCACGCGTTTTCAAGCAGATCTTTCATACCACCGGCCGTCGGGGTTATATCAAAGCCTTTTTCTTCGCTTGTAGCACCTATTCGCAGTGTACCATCTTCTTTCGGGCAAAGGTAGACTCTCGGGGTGCGGATCATGTGCTTGAGTTGTACTTCATCCGTCATTTTGAGGGTGATGATCTGCCCTTTGACCGGTCGAACCGGGATGCGCAATTCTTCATCAAGGCCGGGAAGTGAGTTTGACCATGCGCCTGCAGCTGATACAATATCCGTCGCAGAAAGAGCTTCACCGGAAGTTTGGATGGTATGCTCCTGGTCACCAAACTCAATTGATGTCACCTCTGTATTTTCCAGCAGCGTTCCACCGTGTTTGAGAAATGCTTCTTTGAGCGCAAGGACAAGAGCCCGGTTATCAATATGCTTATCCTGGGGAAGCCACATGGCAGAAATTGCGCGAGGACTCAGCAGCGGCTCAATTTCACGCGCCCGAGTGCCTGTGATCATTTCGGCCTCAAAATCCAGTTTCTCTTTGAAAGCGAATAATCGCCGGATGCGTTCGGTATCGTCGCGGTCCATCCCGGCGATGAGGCTTCCGCTACTGAAGATTTCAGGAACGTTTTCGGCATCTTCAGCAAGCTCCGAAAGGAATTTGGGATAGAGTTGGAGGCTTGCCTGTCCTAACTCAAGAAGTGCTTCTTCTTCAAAACTTACCTCTGCATAAGGGGCGAGCATGCCGGCTGCTGCCCAGGTTGCAGAGCCGCCGACAAGATTTTTTTCAATCACGGTGACCTTGTGCCCCCGCCGGCTAAGTTGCCAGCCCATTGCCATGCCAATAATTCCGCCACCGATAACTATAAAAGACCTGTTATTCATAATACTTTCCCAATGTTTATTGTAGGGAAAGGGGCTGAATACAGTTCAGGTCAGCGTTTCCCTACGCCGGCATTACCCGGATCAGGTTCATAGAGTATATTCTCAGCCTCCGGTATTTCCGGGGGCACCTCAGCACAGTCAACGACAATAAAAATGAATAATTTTGGAGAAACGGGTAAAAAATAGTTAGAACACTTCACTTCAACAGGTTTTTAAAAATGCTGACAGATCCTGCGGATGCTGTCAGATTTAGGAGCCAAAAACCCGACAGCGTCCAGCGGACCTGTCGGCGTTTATGATACAAACAAGTGGGAAGGTCTAAATTCCACCTTTCTCTGTTGGTATGATTTTTAATAATTTTGGCTTCTCTATTCTAACCCCGATTTCCGCAAAAAATATTCAACACATAGTCTGAATAAATCAAACCCATTTTCTATGAATAAATTCATAATTCCGGCAATTATTTTTTCAATATTCGTGTCTGCAGTACCGGCTGTAGGTGCAGAGGATAAACCATCAGAAGATCAGGCGGATACCCTTGCATTCGACCTGGATGAAGTGCTTGTTAGCGCCCAAAAAGCTTCGGTTTCCCTTGCCGATGCACGCCGATCGGTGCAGGTCATTGACCGGCAGCAAATCGAAGCTTCACCTGCTCAGGATTTGGCAAGTCTGCTTTCTTCCGTGCGGAGCGTAGATATACGTAATCGCGGAACGTATGGCATGCAAGCGGATATCACTATGCGGGGAGGTACATTCGACCAAAGCCTGGTGCTTCTCAATGGGGTGAATGTCACTGATCCGCAAACCGGTCATCACAATCTCAACATACCTGTTGATCTACAAAGTGTAGAGCGAATTGAAGTATTGCAGGGTTCCGGTGCCAGAGTTTTCGGACCCAATGCATTTAACGGGGCGATCAATATTATCACCAAAGACCCGGGGGAATCTCACCTGAATGCATCTTTTATGGGAGGAGAGCATCGCTTGGGAGCAGCAGGAGTTTCTTCCGGATTTACAACGGGGCCAGTTAGCCATCATGTTTCTGTACATGGAATTCGAAGTGATGGGTTTACTGAAAACACAGATTTCAAATCCGGCAACCTGTTTTACCGATCGGAGGTAGATTTTGATGCCGGAAATCTTGATCTGCAAGCCGGTTACAATGAAAAAGCATTCGGTGCCAATAGCTTTTACAGCCCGATGTACCCGGAGCAGTATGAAGAAACCCGCGCAGGCTATGCTTCACTTCGCTGGATGCCTGAAAATGACCTGAATCTTGAACCAATGTTGTATTGGAGGCGCCATCATGACCGCTTCGAATTATTCCGGCATGAAGAGCCAGACTGGTACGAAGGACATAATTATCACCGAACCGATATCCTGGGTGCCGGTTTGCAGTGGGAACATCAAAGCCGGATAGGAACGACTTCAGCCGGATTGGATTACCGCTATGAACACATTTTCAGTAATGTCCTGGGCACTGAAATGGATGAACCCATGGCGGTTCCGGGGTATGATGATGCTTTGTTTACGCACTCTTATGACCGCAGTGGATTAAGCTTAATGCTTGAGCAAAATGCGTCATACGGACCGTTTTCCATGTCTGCCGGAACGCTTGTCTATTCCAATACTGACCTGGATGAGCCTTTTACGCTTTTTCCGGGCCTGGATCTAGGCTGGCAGATTCTGGATGACTTACGCTGGTACAGCACGATAAACCGGACTCTGCGACTACCCACATTTACCGACTTGTTCTACAGTGACCCGGAAAACCAGGGTAACCCGGATTTGCAGCCCGAGCAGGCCGTTACGGCAGAAACGGGATTTAAAAGTACCTGGCGGGATATTATGTTTGATGTAGCTGTTTTCAGGCGATGGGGCCGGGAAACCATCGACTGGGTGCGAAGTCCGGGTGATGAGGTTTGGCAGGCAAAAAATTTAACCGATGTAACCATCACCGGTTTTGAAACCGGCGCACTCATACCTCTGGGAGCTCAAACCGTTGGCGAAGTGGCGCCGCGATCACTTTCACTGCAGTATTCCTACATTCATGCGGATACCTATAGCGGAGATCAGGTTTCCAATTATGCGTTGGACCATCTCAATCACAAAATCGATGCAACGCTGACTCACCCGATAACCAGCCAGGGTGGAGTTTCTATAACCGGCTCATGGCAGGATCGCGCAGGAGGGTATATGTTTTTCGAAGACGGAGAGTTTACCGAAACGGTGGATTTCGAACCCTTCTTCATGATGGACTTGAAAGTATTCTATGAAGTCGGTCCGGTAAGACTGTTCACCGAAGCATCCAATGCACTCGATGAGCAATATGTTGATATTGCCAATGTACCACAGCCCGGCCGTTGGGTTCGTGGAGGGATGGAGCTGAGTTTGTAAGCTGAACGAAACCTTAACACTACCAGAGTTTTCTTTTTAGGGAATGTATTCCAAAGTCAATCAAGCGCATCTGAAATAAGCTTTCTTTTCAAGATTTGGCTTTGGATACATTTTCTGATCCACGTAACTTAGTACTTGTACAGTAGTCCAAACAAGCCGTGTACTTGTCTTATAATTTGGGCGTTCAGGAATTTTAAGGTGGTGCGAATAAAGAATATGTTTAACAAACCGGTTCCAAAATATTATAAAATTTACGAAGAGCTGGTTCAGCAGATTAGAAGCGGTAAGTTTCAGGAAGGAGAGCTGTTTCCCAGTGATACGGAACTAGTTAAACAATATAACGTAAGTCGCGGAACCATCAGGGAGGCTGTTAAACTGCTGTTTCAACAAGGGTATCTGGTTAGAGAACAAGGTAAAGGGACGTTTGTAACATATCGCCGAATTCAGCAGGATCCGGACCAACTGATGGGCTTTTCTGAATTGATGCGACGTAATAACATGGAACCTTCTGCCAGGGTTATTGAAAAGGAAATTGTCCAACCGGGTCCGAACTTAATGCAATCTATGCAGCTTCAGCCAGACGAACAGGTAGTACGTGTTGTTCGGCTTCGATATGGCGACGATCAACCCTTGATTGTAGAGCGGTCATTTTTCAATTATGAATTATTTGAACCGCTGATGGATAAGGATTTGGAGAATAACTCCATCTTTGATCTACTCTATGAACACACCGATACCCGCCTCGGAGATGCAACTCAGCGAATTGAAGCCGTCACCTCCGGTCAGTCTGAGCTGGAATTGCTGAATGTTGAACTTGGCACACCTTTGTTACTCATCAAAAGACTCATCAAGACGGCCGACGGTCGCTACTTTCAATATTCTGAAGATGTGTATCGCAGTGACCGAATCAGTTTTGCAACACAGACAAGCCCCTATGAACAAGGCCGGGATGATTTAGGCCTCTCACTTGACTTTTCCTCGGTAGACTGGAGCTGATAGCACAGCCAGCCTTCCATTGACAGATGTTTTTAGCCGCGGATTTACACGGATGCACACGGATTTTACGTGATGATAATTCAACAACATAGCCGAGGTAATAAATCAGTCATTTTCCCAATAGTGCCGCACGAATGGGCGGGATTAAGAGCTTCCATTGACAGATTT
>SLJN01000305.1 GCA_007135115.1 Balneolales bacterium | reverse complement strand
GGAATACATATAGCCCGGGAAATATCTTTAAAAGCACCCGAAACCGCCCGGTTGATTTTAACCCGCGAGACCGATCCCAATATTCTCAAACAGGTGCGCCAAACGGGTGTGGATGGTGTCTTGTACAAAACAAACTGCCAGATGCGCGATATCCTATCTGCAGTGCATGCATTGATACCACAATGCGAAAGTTACGGAGATGGTGAAAAACGCATCCCTATATCTGAGGCACTAAACGTTTTGGATGCCCGGCAGGATAAAATCGCTACCGTGAACGAGTGGGCGGATTTTATGGGATATAAAAAGAGCACCTTCTGGAGGCTTTATACATCTCATCATAAGACAGCTCCCCGTGATACATTAAACCGGGTGAAAAAAGAACGGTTCTGGAATTTATTGCAGGCCAATCCCGGCGTTCCGGCGCAGGAGCTTGCCGAAAAGTTGGGATATGCTAACAGCGAATATATTTACCAGGTAGCTCGTGCTTTATTCGGAGCCTCCTTTAGTGAGTTGAGAAAGCGAGTGGAGGGGAATACAGATAATGAGACAAATCCTTAGGACAAATTTATGGTTGAAAACTTACGCTTTCTAAATAAATTATAGATAAGCTAAATGCTTATTAATTTCAAAAAGCAAGTAAAAAGAAAGGGTATAATTATGATTAGTAGATTTAGACTATGGTCGATTATTTCATTTTTATTATTTGGGTTAATTGCCCTGAATATCAATGTTGAGTATCATGGTCATGATGGGGAAAGCCATAATATTCAACAGGCAAATGAGTTATACAACTGTGTACCAAGCTTTGATTTTGGTGTTAATGAGGTTATTGCATCAGAATTGAATGCTTTGAGTGATGGTAATTTATGCTGTAATGATATTACAGACTGTGATACCTCAAGATGTTGTGGAACCTCTGGTACAGTTAATGGATGTAACCTTGATTGTGACGACTCAGATCCATTTCCATTAAGTTGTCCACGAGATTGATGTCGGAGAAGGATAGTTATCACTTTAAATTTTATTGAGTGGTGCATATCTGAAGAATAAGATATGCACCACATTCGAAGAATATGGTTAAACGTATTTGCATTTTTTTATTACTTACCATCCACATAAGCTGTGAAGAGAGCTCTGAATCCCCGGAAGAAACGGTTACCCTTGATTTCAAGAACTCCTTTCCAAAAACAGACGACGAAGTTCTATTGGCTAATCCGGTTAACTTTGCCATGAACGACTCTTTGATTTTGATCTCAGACCAACAACTCTCACAGATATTAACCTTTGATAAGGATGGTGAATTTTTAAGAGAAATCGGAAGTCCGGGTAGCGGGCCAGGTGAATTCAAGAATCCTCATAAAATGGTATTGTATGATAACTTGCTGTTTATAAATGATCAGGGGAACAGTCGTATTTTGATAAAAACAATTGAGGGTGATTCAAAAATCTATAGCAACGTAGATGAACCACCTTTAAACTTTGAGGCAACAGATGAATACTTGTATGTAGCAAATGCTATTCTGCCTCACGACACAGAATCAGAAGATGTCGATTTAATAACCAAGTATGATCATGATTTCAATTCTAAAAAAGCTTTTGGGAACTTTCTTAGCTATCTCGGTGGCCTTCCTCCGGTGGCAAGCAGTAATCCTCTTTTAAATGTATATGATGATAAGTTTTACGTGACATTTCCGATTTATCCGGAAGTACAAATATATAGCTCTGAAGGGGAGTTAATGGAGAATATGGACTTGGAGACAGTGCCTCCTTCATATAAACAAAAAGTGCCCGAAAATTTTGATGCAGCTTCATTTACCGAAAATGCCCTCTTCAATAGAGAAGAAGGCCCGCAAACTCTGATTCAGAATTTTGAAGTCAATAAACAAGGTATTTTTCTGCAGCTATATGATGAAAAGAAAATTCTGATCGATCAGTATGATCACTCAGGCAAATTCATCCAAAGATTTTCCCGAGATTCTGACTTTGACTCATTCTCGATGCGTGATATGGAAGTAGTTACACATAATGATTCCAAACGGTTTTACTTTTTGAAAATGAGCGATCAGTATCCGTTGGTGAGTGTGTATAAACAGTGATAAGCCCCAACTTATATTATTACTAACCTGCTTATCCAATAGCCCGGCAACAAATGGGCATGTATCATCACAAAATAATTCCGATTGAGCTATAAGAGCCGCCACACCAAAACCCGGCAGCGTCCGAAGGACCTGACGGCGTTTTAACCAGAGAAGTTTTTAGCTATGTACTAATGATATCAATAATATTTCCGCCTTTACTTTTAAAGGGGATTTACTAAATTTTACCCAAATGAAATATTATCAAAAAGCATAGCATCTGGTTTATAAATGGCTAAAACACCTCTAAATCTCCTACTCTTATTTAGTTTTGCCCTTTTAGCCTTTACCCCACTCTCCGATGAAGCTCAAATCAGAATCATTGTAAACGCGGCTGAGGATGGTACGCCACTCCCGGGGGCAAATGTCATTGTATTGGATCAGCAAGATGAGATCGTTACGGCAGGCTCTACGAACCGCGATGGGTATGTGCAGTTAACTCATATTCCGGCCGGTGATTACACCCTTGAAGTCAGGTTTCTGGGCTATGAAACTTACGAAGAGGAATTGACCTTAAGGGCCGGGCAGAACCTGGTTCGTCGGGTATCGTTAACTAAGGCAGTTGAGGAACTGGATGAAGTTGTCGTTGAAGCGTTTGAGGGAGGGGCCTACAGGCAGGCCGGTCGGCAAACGGTGAGCCCGGCAGACCTCGGGCGGGTACCTACACCGGGCCCGGGAGGCGATCTGGCCATGTATCTGCAGTCGCTCCCTGGTATAACCACGGCGGGAGATCGTGGCGGCGAACTGTTCGTAAGGGGCGGAACCCCCTCACAGAATATCATTCTCGTGGATCATATACCGGTGACTCAACCTTTTCATATCTCCAGTTTGTTTTCGGCATTTCCGGCCTCGGTAATACATGATGTGGAGTTTTATGCCGGTGGTTTCGGTGCTGAATATACCGGAGGCGTCTCATCCGTGTTAGACATCACTATGCGGCAAGGGAACATGAAAGAAGTTTCCGGCGAAGCCGCCGTAAGTCCGTACTTGGCATCTGCTCTTGTGGAAGGTCCGCTGGAAACCGATCGGCAGTCTCTGCTGGTTTCAGCGCGAAGATCCCTTATTGACCGATTTTCTGAACCGCTCACCGGTGAAGAGGTTCCGGTCGATTTTTATGATCTGAACCTTCGATACACCTATCAACTGCCGAATTTCACCTGCTCGGCAACGGCTTTGCATACGTATGATGAAGGGCAAATCAACCCGCTCAGAGAAACGACGCTTTCCTGGTCCAATACCGCTTTAGGCGGACGTTGCCTGCTGTTCGGAGCAGCCTTGGACCATCCGTTTGACGTGAGCATCGGGTACAGCCGATTTACCAATTCTGAGGGAACACCTGCTCATACCGAGAGACGCTCAGAGATCAACCTCATCCATTTTCGGATGGACCGGCAGTATAATCTTACTGAACACCCCATCCATTACGGCCTGCGCTGGGACCTGGCCCGGTATAATGCTGAGCTGGACGAAAGGTTCTTCGACTTTGAAGACTTTGAATCCCGTATAGCCAATTTCCGGGCATTCGGGGCTTTGGAGTGGGAGCCTTCCGATCGATTTACCATTATCCCGGGTCTCACTTCGCAATTCACTACCGGTAAATTCGCACCCACATTTGAACCCCGCTTTAGGATGATGTTTCGACCGGATGGCTCTGAACGCAGGGAATTCAGCATCGCAGCCGGACGCTACTATCAAATGGTGGAAGGTATTTCGGATGAAAGAGATGCCGGCACCGTGTTCAACATCTGGAAACCGATGGATACGATTTCCGATCCCGAGCCATGGGCTTTGCACGGCATTATCGGTTATCGCCGGCAACTCGGCCGACGGTTTGAGGCGACGGTGGAAGGGTATCTGAAAAATCACCGAAATATCCCGGTTTCCAAATGGACTCCGGAAGCCCGGCTGGAACTGGAAACGGCTTTTGCTGACGGCATTACGTATGGTGCTGACATCCGCATGGAATACAACCGCAGACCATTTTATCTGCTGCTGGGTTATGATTGGTCAGTCGTAATCTATGAAGCCGCCACCGATGATCTCGGCGCCTGGGTTGCAGGAGATCTGTTCCGTTACCATCCGGCCCATGATCAGCGGCACCAGGTCAATGCCATAACCTCGTATGATATCGGCGGGTACACGGCATCGCTCCGATGGGAACTTCAAACCGGGCTGCCCTACACCCGGATTCGGGGTAACGATGTGGCCATACCGATACCTAATGAAAACCCATCTGTTTTTCCGGGAACCGTGGTTACGATATTCGATGAACCTTTCGGAGCCCGTCTGCCGGCAACCCATCGTCTGGATGTTTCGGTAGAACGAACCTTTGAACTCTCCCCGAGAGTCTCTCTGCTTGCCGATGCCGGGGTGATCAACCTCTACAACCGCAACAACATTTTCTACTACGACTCCCGCACGTTTCAGCGGATGGATCAAATGCCGCTGCTTCCATATGTCGCCCTCACAGCAACCTTTAATTGATAATCAAGCTGAGGTTAGCAATTTCATGAAATCCGGATTTCCATATCACATAATTATTCCCGCAGTGTTCATCTCGGTGATGGTTTTCAGTTCGTGTGATAATACCATCCAGCCCTTTGAGGATGAAGATGCGGTGTTATCCATCTACGGGTATTTTAAACTTTCTGATTCGACGCACTACATACGAGTTCGGGATATCAATCAGCCCCTTGAAGTAGAAGCCACCAAAGAGCTGGATGCGGATGTAACGTTGGAGAATCTGGAAAACGGAAACATCATGAGTTTGAATGGTCATACCGAACTCATGGGAGAGCTCTATGCACACAACTTCCCGGTCGATAAGCCGGTCCAGCCCCGGACGAAATACCGTTTGACTGCCGAAAATCCGGATGGCAAAAAAGCGGTCAGTTATGCAACTACCCCGCCATTCACTCAAGCAGAAGCCTTACAGGTTGATGAACACTGTACCACCGAAGTTGAGGTCATTTTCCCGGAAGTCGAAAAATCATCGCGGCTTCGCACCAGAGTGGGTTTTTACTATAGCAACAACTTTTATTCGTTAGGGTATCATCCTGAAGAAAATGACGACGGCATTTCATCAATCCAATTTGAACCACAGGGACTGATCAACATCATATTTATGGATGAATTTGAACTCTGGCATCATCCCTACGAAAATCCACCGGTGCGCTGCAACGAGCTGGATAAGGATCACTTCAGGATTGAATATCGCCATTACGGTCCGGAGTGGGACGGCTACCGGATTCCGGTCAGCCCGGTGGAATCCATCGATGTAAAACGCGGCCTCGGATTTTTCGGAGCGTTTTATGATAATTTGTATGATGTGCCGGTGGATACGGCTTTTGTGTATTAGATTGATTTTAGATTGGAATAGAATTACTATCAGTGAAATACTTGGTTTATGAGATATTCAACTCAAATTATTACTCTCGTTACGATTTATCTCTTTGTAGGAACATCTTGTAACGGCGAAGAGCCCGGTGGTCTGGAGGTTCATAGTGCGCAAGAATTAACAGAATATGTCGACACACTGGTTATTATGGGATCAGAGGAAAGCCCAGTTTATACTTATTCCAATTTAATGCTCTTAGATGATGAATTATTTTTTGCTGATCATACCACAAACAAAATCAGCAAGTATGATTTAAGTAGTGGTGAGCAAAAGGGAAGATTTGGTGGGCGGGGAAGCGGTCCGGGGTCAATGGATAGGCCAACCGGTATGAATAGTACAACAGATGGGCAAATCATTATTTATGAGGGAGGAAATCACAGGTTTCAAACATTTGATAATGAGGGAAACAGCATTAAAGTATCAAGTACAGAAGGTTTAGTATTTGACTTTACGGTTAGTGAATCAAACTCCGATTTGGTGTGGGGAGCTTATTCGTCGTCGATAGATGAAAGCAAGGCAAACGTAGTTCATGAAATTGATATAAATAAAGATAAGGTAGTCAGAAGTTTTGGAGAATACGACAGGAGGGATATTGTCTCAGAATCCTGGACTATCACAAGCAACGATGAAACAATCATATTTGCCAATAACTTAAAAGACCATATCAATATATTTGAAAAAGATAGTGATAGTTTGAATCAAGTTGATGTAACTAATAAAAACACGAATATATTTCCATATACTGATGAACCGACAAGCCCATCAGAGCTTGAAGATCAGCTCGATAAGCTTAATAATGCGAAATACACAAGGATACATGACATTTTTGTAATAGACGAAGTTGTCTACGTGATTCATGAACGCAATAATTATGAGCAGAGCTATTTTAAGTTTTTTATTGACTTATATGACATTGATGGAGGTGAACATATCAAAACAATTGATGGGTTTGATCGCAGAATTATGTTTATCGAGGAAGAATCACTTTTTGCAGAATATGAGATATCTGAGTCAGAGTATGGAAAGGTTGAAATAAAATTTTTTGAGCTTTGATTTATCAGTTATCAACTCTGTGCTCTTAACCGGAGCCTTGCTCTTATCTCCCACTCAGTTCAACACGAAATTCGAAACCCATCTATATCGCTATTGAGTCGGTGCAAAATATACTGGTAAACCTCCTATTTGCCGGTCATTTAAAGCTGCAAGCTTTGGTTACCTCGGGCTAATATCGACCGCCCTCCACCACATTACGGACTTGATGTATACCATCACAAAAATCCGTGGCTGAAATTCAGCTAAAGGCCACTCCCGCGGAAGTTGTTCTGTAAACCCATTCAGGGATCACTTGCATCACACTCCGAACATCACCGGAACAACACCAGATCAACGCCAGGTCAACACCAGAAATATCTGGCTTTGATACGGCGGTAACTTGTTGTTGACCTGAAGTTTATATAAATTTGAGCCGATGCAAACCCTAACTTTTTATTAAAGCAGACATGGCAAAACTTAAGGATGGGATTTTCGGTCCGGCCTCCGGGTCTATTGGAAATGTGATTATATCTTCCCGAAACGGGGTTCCTTACATTAGGAGCAAGCCTGCAAAAGTGCACAACCCGCGTACGCCCAAACAGTTGGCTGCGCGAGAGAAATTGACCCTGTTAAACCGGATACTGTGTAAACTGAAACCTATAATAGCAATGGGGTTTCCGGACCGACCTGCCGTGTCTGTTGCACAACTCATTTAAAATAGAATTTTACAACTTTATGTTGTCAATGGTGTATTACTAATAGTAATATTATTATCTTATGCCTATACCATTGAATAACAACATATAGT
>SLJN01000139.1 GCA_007135115.1 Balneolales bacterium | reverse complement strand
TTCCTGCCCATGCATCGGCATCCCGAACTTGAGGAGCAGCTCTCCCAACCGAGAGGCCACCGGGCAATGGGGGTGGTGTACAATGCGGATCAGGAAACTCAGGCCAACTATGTAAATACTGTTCTTCCGCAACGATATGATGCATTTATTTTCATAAGAGAAACTAATACACTCCGGGCACTTGATGATTAATTCGGGATGATGTCATATTGATTACACCGAAATGCTGAACGATTTAATTTTTTAGTGTGGTTTAGCTTTATTTAATGCGGATCTAAATTGTACAAAATATGGAAGTAGCGGCCAATTCCACTGCTCAAGAGCAATATCAGGCGATTTATCAGCAGGTGCGCAACCATTGGGATAAGTTGTGCAAGCCCTTGGTTCGGGAGGATTATGTGATGCAGACCGAAGCAGGGGTTAGCCCGCCGAAGTGGCACCTCGCCCATACCACTTGGTTTTTTGAAGAGTTTATCCTCAAGAATAATCACAGCAGTTACAGCATTTTCAACGAGCAGTACCCCTATCTGTTCAACTCATACTACAACTCGATGGGGCAGTATATGGAAAAGTCGAGCCGGGGTATGGTTTCGAGGCCTGTTCTGGATGATGTTCTGGCCTACCGCCGCTACGTAGATGAAGCTATGATGGAATTATTGCAGCAAGCTGACGAAAAAAGTATGGCTGCTTTACAGCCTCTGGTAAACCTGGGCCTTAATCACGAGCAGCAGCACCAGGAGCTGTTTCTGATGGATATCAAGAATATTTTTTATCACAACCCACTCAACCCGGTGTATCACGAAACGGACCTGCCGGTTTCAACAGCGCAACCTCTTGATTGGCATGCGGTAGAAGAAGGACTTACCAGGATCGGTTACGAGGGTGAAGGCTTTTGCTACGATAACGAGCAGCCGCGACACAAGGCCTGGCTACAACCGCATGCGCTTGCTACCCGGCCGGTACTGAATGGAGAATTTTTGGAGTTTATTGAAGCCGGCGGCTACCGGGACTCCCGCTACTGGCTTTCCGACGGATGGGACGCAGTACATCGATACAACTGGTTTGCACCCAAGTACTGGATCAAAGATGAGCGGGGATTCAAAATCATGACGCTCAACGGCCTTAAAAAGCTGGATGAAAACGAGCCGGTAAGCCACGTAAGCTATTACGAAGCAGACGCTTTTGCTCGCTGGAAGGGGCTGCGGCTTCCCACCGAGTTTGAATGGGAGCATACGGCGCGCGATCACCGGGTTGCCGGAAATTTTATGGATGATGAATGCTATCACCCGATCATGCCGGAGCAATTCGATGGTGAGCCGTGTGCCGGATTGTATGGCAACCTATGGGAGTGGACGATGAGCCCTTATTCGCCTTATCCCGGTTTTCAGAAGCTGGCGGAAGGGGTGAATGAATACAACGCGAAATTCATGTGCAACCAGTTTGTGCTGCGTGGCGGCTGTTGCGCTACACCTGCCGATCACATACGCCCGACCTACCGGAATTTCTTTTACCCTGAAGACCGGTGGCAGTTCAGTGGATTCAGGCTGGCTAAAGATTTGTGATGTGAAGGAACCTGATAATTTTTCGTTTAAAAGCTACCCGGTAGAGGTTGAAGATTTTCGTGCGCATGTTATAGAAGGCTTTTCAGCCTCACCTAAATATTTGTCTCCGCGATTTTTTTATGATACCCGGGGCTCTGAGATATTTGAGCAGATAACCCGCCTGCCCGAGTATTATCCGACCGAAACCGAAAAGAAAATCCTGTGTGATAATGCAGCAGAGCTCAATGAACTGTTGCCCGGCAAACTTTCGGTAATAGAGCCCGGCAGCGGTAATAGCGAAAAAGTTGAGCTGTTGTTTGATCGTATCCACGGGATTCGACAATACATTCCGGTTGAAATTTCAGGCACCCATCTGAAGCAGCGATGTCTGGCCTTGGCTCAGCGCTATCCCTCTATTCACATGGATGCGGTGGAAGCCGATTATATGAGTGAGCGGTTTTCGTTAATGAAGGTACTGCAGCAGGGACTGGAACCGGTAGTGTTTTTCCCGGGTTCCTCGCTCGGCAATTACGTGCGGACAAAGGCCATTGAAGTATTGAAGAGGTTTCGGCAAATGTGCGGCAGCTGTCACCTGTTGATCGGCATCGACCTGGTAAAAGATCCCGGCATTCTGGAACGCGCGTATAATGACAGCCAGGGCGTAACGGCTGAATTTAACAAGAACCTCATAGTCCGGATGCGCAACCAGCTGGGTTTTGATATCCACCCGGATGACTTTGAACACCGTGCGGTTTATAACCCCCGCGAATCCAGAATCGAAATCTTCCTGATTTCCCGCCGCGATCAGGTTATCACCACCTATGGGCATACCTTTCATCTTGAAGAAGGCGAGGCTATACTCACTGAATATTCGCATAAATATACCATAAAAAGCTTCTACAAACTGGCAGGCGAGGCGGGGTTTCGCCCGGCAAAAACCTTTATAGATGACCAGAGTCTTTTTTCAGTGCATGTGATGAAGGGGTGAATTGCGGGATAGTTGAATCAGAGAAAAATGAAATCTAACATGTTTTCATAGGGGGATGTTTAGAAATTAGCTGAACCGGCAATTGACTTTTGCCGGGTTTTTATCTATAGTTAGCTGAAGGACAAACTATTCACGTTGCCACGCGGGAGGCGTAAACTTATGAAAGCGTCATCTCTGATGATATTGGGTATTCTAATACCGGTTATGATGAATGCCCAGCCAATTGGAATCAAAGCTAATGCCGGAACTATGGGGCTCGGCATTGAAGTAGTTACTCCGCTACAAGATAATATTAATGTAAGAGCTGGCGGAAATCTGCTTTATATCTCATATTTCTATGAATCCGATGCGGATGATGATTTTGATCTGGATGCTGCATTGGATTTGATCTCTGCATCTGCACTTGTCGACTGGTATCCGCTTTCTAATGCTTTTCGACTGACAGGCGGTTTTATCTATAATGGAAACCGGTTATCTGCCAGCTTAAAACCCAAAAAGTCGTATACAGTAGGTGGCGATATTTACACACCCGAAGATCTGGGTGATCTGGATGCTGATTTTTCTTTTAATCCGGTCGCACCATATATCGCTTTGGGATTTGGGAACCCCTTCAAAGGGTCACGACTGGGAGTGAACACCGATGTCGGCTTGTTTTATCAGGGGGCACCTGATGTCAGTCTTCGAGCAGATGGACTTTTAGAGCCTTCGGCTGACGAAGCGCAAACTCAACAGATTAAAGATAATGTGAGCTGGGCAAGGGTTTATCCGGTGATCACTTTCTCCCTGTACTACCGTCTGTTTTAATTAGTTACTATGTACATATTTAGTGATCATGACTACTCAAACTATTCTTCGACTCTTTTCACGATCGGTTGCCATCGTAATGTTAGTTGTAATTGCCGGCATGCACGGTTGTGACATCTCCGACCCTACCGAAGGTATTGTCGCAAAGTTAAATACTAAAGAAAGAGCAACAACCATATCGGTTGTTTTTCAGGATGCTGCTACCGGTGAGCCGGTTACAGACACAGAGGTTCATGCCCGGATATTCGGGCAGGATCAAGGCGCAGTGATTGATCTGCTCAATCAATCCAAGAGGGAGTTTTTTGTCCGGGACGGGTTCCTGTCATTTGCAGTCCGTGACGAACTCAGGCCTGATACTGATACCCCGGTTCGGTTTACTATCACAGCGACGGCGGACGGCTATATTTCAACTTCCCAGCCGGTTTCCGTTGTAGCGCCCGGCAATCCGGTTGAAATCAACATGGTCAATACCACACCGGGGCGTTTGCCTGCCGGGGTAACCGGTGAAGTCAACCTGCCTATTGGCAGTATGTCCGGCGGTCAAACAACTGAAGATATAAACTTTCAGTCCTCGCCCGATCCCGCCAATGACGTAACGGCCATTGCACGTTTTGCGATTCAGGAGGGAACGCAGATCCGAGACGAACAGGGGAATCCGCTAAACGGCGATCTGGTTTCTACGTTTCACCTGTTTAATTCCGAAAATGATGAATCGCTGCACAGTTTCCCGGGTGGATTTTCAGCCAATATCGAAAACATTGATGAGGTAAATGAAACAGAAAGCGTGGATGACGGGTTCTTTTTTATTACCGGCGGATTTCTCTCTATGAACATTGAAGACCAAAACGGCAGGCAGGCCGCGGAGTTTAATCCTCCCATGCAGGTCAGCATGGAATTAAGCGACGACCAACTAACTGAAGAAGACGGACGCGAGGCCCGGGAAGGCGATACCGCTCCGATCTGGAGTTATAATGAAGAAGACGGGGCCTGGCGATTTGAACAAAATGCCCCGATCTCTCAAGGAGAGAACAGGCTGGAAGTTCAGTTCGAATCGCCTCATCTGTCCTGGTGGAATATCGACTGGATCGGGCCGCGTTGCTGGCCGGGACTGACGGTAAACCTGATTGACTATCGTGGTTCGATACGGGCTATACTTCGCCGTCAGGCTAATGACGCATGGTTAAGCGGTGGCGTTACAAGTGGTGACCAACTTCAGTTTCTCTACCCGCCGGCTAACATGGCAGGTAAGCTGGAGTTTTACGATATGCATGATCGGCACATACATTCTGTGGAGAATATTCAGGATCTGTGCCAAACCATCGATATAACCCTGCCGCCGTATGAGACCGATGAGATAAATGTTACCTTTCGGGGAAGAGGAATATGTGAAGACCCGGATGATATTGAGCTTCGACCGAACTTCCCGGTGTGGTATCGTCCGGCAGATGTTTTCCGCTGGACCTACGCCGGTACGGTTCAAAATGGTGAAATCAATATGACTTTCCCTTCTGCGCAGGAATATGTATTCGGCGGATTTTTCGACGGCCGGTTTTATCAATATACCCTCGACTTATCCGATGTAGAAGACGGGCATGTTTTTGATGAAATTATTGAGCTGCCACAATCAATATGCGATGATTTATAATTCAGCATAGCCTGTACAGCGGGCATATCATTAAGGTCTGATTTTTCGCATCACTAACTCAGTTTCGTCACCATAGACTTGTTTCATCAGGTCGGAGAGCAAGTGATGTTCCACAGATCGGTTTCCTTCCAGCTGTATGGAGGCCTGACCGTCTGTTCGGAGTAACTGTTTTAAAGACGGTGGGGCATTACCGGGTTTAGTGATACCTGAATCATCTATGTTGCTGAAAAGGCCGTACAGCTCACATCCTATTTGGTTCCGGTCTGGAGCGATGTCAAATATCAGCGCCATGAAGGAGGCCATAACGTGTTCCGACTCCTTTACCCGGATCTGATAAAAGCGGGGGTTGGTTTTATATTCAAAGTCTGAAACAATAGAAAAGTTAATCACGACCTGGTTTATATAATGTCGGGGAATGGTGAATTAGTGACCCCGCCAGGACTCGAACCTGGATCTAAAGCTTAGGAGGCTCTTGTTCTGTCCGGTTGAACTACGGGGCCTACTCAGTTGAAGCTTAATATACAAACGGAAATAACCATGAAAAAAAACGCTTGCCGGATTTTAAATAAATTAGTATAAATTACTTTGAATTAACCAGAGGGCGGTATATGATACAATCAGTTAAAGTTTCCCCTCTTTCTATAGCATTAGGATACGTGCTTATAGCCTCACTGTGGATATTATTTTCTGACAGAGCCCTCGAGTATTTCGCAGATACCGCTCAAACGTTGAGTATGTTACAATCTGTGAAGGGTCTGTTTTTTGTTGTCGCAACCGGGGGGTTGTTATATTTCTTCGCCGATCGCCTGAGAATCCGAATTGAAACACAGGAGGAAGAAAAGCGCAAAAAAGAAAAAGAGTTTCAAAAAATATTCGAAAACAACCCCAACCCGATGCTGGTTTGTGATAGGCATAGTAATAGGGTTTTGGAGGTAAATAGGGCAGCTACAAATAAGTACGGATACACTAAATCCGAGTTTTTGAAAAAAATCCCCGATGATCTTTACTACGATAAATCAGCGCGGATTACGAATGAAAATTCGGACGGTGAAGATAATAGTGATGATCTTATTGATGGGACGCATATAACCAAAAACGGGGAGCAGCTGCAAGTCAAGATTAACCGCCAGTCCGTTGATTATAACGGGACGGAAGCGGATTTGATGATCATCTATGATGTAACTGAACAGGAGGTGGCTTTACAAAAGCTCCGCCATGCCTATGAGCAGCTGAATTATCATATTTCCAATACTCCGTTGGGTGTGATTGAGTGGGATGAGGAATTCCGGGTTAAATTCTGGTCGGAACGAGCGGAAGAGATTTTCGGCTGGAAATCGGATGAGGTGGTCGGTATTGATCCGGACAGCAGAGGATTTGTTCATGATGATGACCGGGAGTGGGTGAAAAGGATACTCAAAAATCTGATTGATTACGGTAATGAAGGCTTTCAGATTTCCAACCGAAATTATCACAAGGACGGATCGGTAAGATATTGCCAGTGGTTTAATTCCCGGATTATAAATCACCATGAAAATACCATTTCTGTGCTGAGTCTGGTGCATGATGTGACGGATCAGCAGCTTTCCCAGCAAAGGCTTAATCGCTATCAGCAGCGATTTGAAATTGCGGCTGAGCTGGCCAGTGATGTCATCTGGGAATGGGATGTAGAAAGCGATGATATCTGGTTCAGCGAAAGTATCCGGGATCGGTTTCAAAGGGATGAGCTTGTCGGCACCGTACCTCTGAGCCGATGGGAACAATATGTAGAAAAAGACAAGAGAGCACAGGTAATAGGTACGCTCAGAGATTATGCGCGTCACGGTAAAGGCATTTGGCAGGAGAAGTACCGGTTCCAAAAAGGGGACGGCACCTATGCCTATGTAATCGATCGGGGCCAGATGCAGTTTGACGAAAACGGGAATCCCTACCGCATGATCGGAACAATGATTGATGAAACCGAGCATCGTATATATGAAGAAAAAATGCAGAAATGGAATAAAGAGCTTGAAGAGCAGGTACAGGAGCGGACCAAAGAGCTTGAAAATGTAAACTCAGAACTGGAAGCCTTTACCTATTCGGTATCACACGATCTCAAAGCTCCGGTGCGAAGCATCGACGGATTCAGCCGGACCCTGAAAGAGCATCTCGGAGAATCACTGGATGATGAAGGGCAGGCATATCTGGATAAAGTCATTAATGCCGGTGAACGCATGGGGCAGCTGATAAATGACCTGCTCAAACTTTCCCGGATAACACGGAAGGAAATTCAGTATGAACAAGTCAATCTATCGGAGGTTGCTAAAGAAATATTCCAGGAGTTAAGCCAGGAGGAACCCGATCGGGGGGTGCAATACCAATGCGATGAACAAATTGTGGTAAGCGGCGACAAAAAGCTAATCCGCATTA
>SLJN01000162.1 GCA_007135115.1 Balneolales bacterium | reverse complement strand
TTAGAAATGGATGCGATCACAGTCTCAGCGGTTGGCGGTTTTGCCGCGCTGTTGGTTGTTATACTCATGTATTCTTAATAAAGTATTATTGGTAATGAATTGAGACGCTTCAAAAACATACCTTTCCTAAATAATTCAGATGACATCCGTTTATTAAGACATTATAATGCGCGGGTTGCTAAGCGTTGTGTGATTGATGAATGTTTTGACCCGCTGAGTAATATGAGGATGGGTCCCTGCAATCTGCTATCTGCAATCAACAATCTGATATCTGTTCGAACCCGGCTCGATGTAAAAATTGGGCAACCCCGGACGCCCATAGCAAGGATCTCAATGGTGCAAGAGATAGCAGATTGATGATTAGTGATTTCAGATTGCAGATGTTTAAATCTGCATTTAGAAAGATATCTCAGATTTCAAACCTGAAGCCCATCGGTTAATTCAAGAGCTGTTTTCTGAACATCTGCCAGGTTATCGCCCAGTAATGTATAGTGTCCCATTTTACGGCCTTCTCTGCTTTGTTTTTTTCCGTAGAGGTGCAGGTGACCGTCGGTATTCTGGAGCAACTCATTGCTGCCGGTTAATTCTAAGTCGCCATTCTGTGTACCCAGCAGGTTGATCATAACCGCGGCATTGGTCCGCATGGAGGTATCACCCAAAGGTAAATCACAGATAGCCCTGATGTGGTTTTCAAACTGACTGGTCACGCAGCCTTCGATCGTATAATGACCTGAATTATGCGGTCTTGGTGCACATTCATTAAGTAAGATTTGATCATTATCGGTAAGAAAAAACTCGAAAGCCCATAAACCGTATCCATCGATGGCTTCAAGTGCTTTTCGCGCCAGGATTATTGCTTCATTTCTCAATTCTTCAGAAATAGGAGCGGGGGCGAGGACCTGTTTACATATATGATTTTGCTGAATAGTCTGGCAGCAAGGATATCCCGCCACTTGAGTTGAGGAACGGGCAATTTGTACGGCAAGCTCTTTTCTGAAGGAGATAAATCCTTCACCGATTAACTCGCGTTGTTCTCCTTTTTGGAGTTGCGCCATCGCTTGCGAGATATCATCAGCGTTTTGAACGGTAACATTACCGTATCCGTCATACCCCCCTTTAGAGGATTTTAGCATGAACGGATATCCGTGTTGTTTGCCGAAATCAAGAGCATCCTCTGCAGTTAATATACGTTTCCAGGGAGGAAGTGGGATGCCGGCCTTTTCAAAGTTTTGCTTTTCAAGGACCTTCGTTTCGACCTTTCCAAAAGCTGTGGGATTAGGCACAAACGGAACTCCTGATGACTCGTGCGCTTCCTGAAGCTTCTCAGCAGGTAGAAATTCGTTTTCAAGCGTTACAACGTCGCACTTTTTTGCAAATTCGAGCAGATCATCAGGATTTTCGGGGATACCTTTATAGGTCTTGTTCGTTATGCGGTCGAGCGGTTCGTACTTGTTGGCGGAGGTAAATCCAATCACATCAAAGCCGAATCGATACGCCTGTAATGCCGACATACAGGCAAGTTGACCACCACCAAGAAAACCAATTGTCATTTTTTCTGAAAAAGCCTTCATCTGAATTGTTTTATAGGGCCGTTCGTTTTTCTATTTTAGGTCGCTCATCAATCAGGAAACCATGAATATCGAAAAGAAATTACAAGAATTACAGGCTCGTTACGAAGAAATTACCACAGCACTCGGGGATCCCGCGATTTATGAAAAGCCTGAGGAGTACCAGAAACTCAGCAAGGAACACAGCCGGCTTAAAGATATTGTAGAGGACTATCAATCCTGGGTTCAGCTCAATGAAACGATCAACAGCAACAAAGAACTGATTCAGGAGGGGGATGAAGCGGAATTAGCCGAGATGGCTGAGGCCGAAAATAAAGAACTGATTGAAAAACGAGATAAGCTCGAAGAAGAAATTAAAATCAAACTGGTCCCCAAAGATGCAGAGGATTCCAAAAATGCGATCGTAGAAATCCGCGCCGGTACAGGTGGGGATGAAGCGGCTATTTTTGCCGGGGATCTGTACAACATGTACCGCCGCTATGCCGAAAGTGAAGGCTGGAAAAACGAGCTGCTCGACTTGCAGGAAGCCGCTCATGGCGGATACAAAGAGATTATCTTCCGGTTGAACGGAGCTGAAGTGTTTGGAAAAATGAAGTACGAAAGCGGCGTTCACCGGGTGCAGCGTGTGCCGGATACCGAATCTCAGGGAAGAGTGCACACCTCGGCGGCAAGTGTGGCGGTATTGCCGGAAGCCGAAGAGGTGGATATCAAAATTGATCCGAGCGATTTGGAGTTCGAAGCATTTCGCTCATCCGGAGCCGGCGGTCAGCACGTCAATACGACGGACTCGGCTGTTCGCATTCGTCATATACCTTCAGGTGTGGTGGTGAGCTGCCAGGAAGAGCGCTCCCAGCTTAAAAACAGAGAGAAGGCGATGACGATGCTTCGCTCTAAACTGTATGAAGAAGAGTTAGCTAAGAAACACGCCGAGCGTGCTGAGCAGCGTAAAAGTCAGGTATCAACCGGCGATCGCAGTGCAAAAATCCGAACGTATAATTTCCCGCAGGGTCGCGTGACCGACCATCGTATAAATCTGACCCTGTACAACCTTGATGATGTTATTAAGGGTAGTCTCGGAGACGTCATTGATGCCCTGCGTACTCAGGATCACCTTGATCGTCTGAATCAAATGGCTGAAAATACCTGATTATGGCTGAAAAGCCTGCTTTCAGTGTAATCATCCCGTTTTACAACGACTCTGATCATATTGAAGGAGCGTTGAGTTCAGTCGCTGCTCAAACAGTGGAGCGGGATCAGGTTGAGGTAATTGTTATTGATGATTGCTCGGATGATCAGGAGTCGGAGCGATTGTTACGTATTGCTGATACCTCCGAGGTGGATACGCGGGTCGTTCACCAGAACACGAATAAAGGACCGGGCCATGCCCGAAACTGTGGTTTCAGGGAGTCGCGAGGTAAATGGGTTTCGTTTTTGGATGCCGATGATCGTCTGTATCCTCATAAATTGAAAGATCAGGCAGAGGCATTGAAAAAATCCGGCGCTGATGCGGTGATTTCGGATTACGATCAAAAGGCCAACAGGCAGATCCGCCATACGGTTGCTTACTCATGGGCTTTGCAAGAAGGTGAGTCCTTCAGCCCGGCACTGGCCATTCGGTGTGGAATACAGTTGGGGGCGACCTTGATGAAGCGAGAAACCGTCGAAGAACTCGGTGGATTCCGCACAATGCGGCTCGGGCAGGATAAAGATTTATTCCTGAGATCCGTCATAAGTGGTCACAAATGGGTCTATCATCCCGGTCAGGTGAGTGAGTATACCATCAGGGATGAAAGTATTTCATCCGGTGAGCTCAATTATCTGAAAAAAGTTAGCCGAAAACCCATTTTATTACTGGCGCACAAGAATTTGGTAAGATACAATAGACTTGATGCTGCTTCGTCTAAGGTGCTGGCAGATAAACTTGCTATTGAAGCCCGGCGATGGGCAGCGTATGGGTTTTGGGAATGTGCTGATGATCGGTATCGCAGAGCAAAACAACTTGATCCGGATGTACAAATACGAGCCAAGCCTTTCTTTAGAATTTGCAGTAATTTCTTTGGCTTTTTGACTGCTGAAAAAATGCGCTATTATATCAACCAACTAACCGGTAGATCATAAGTGAATCCGAATATTCATATCCTGTTTATAGATCAACAGCCGACTAACTTTGCCGGCGGTCAGGAGCGGAGCCTGTATGAACTCTGTTCCGATTTAGCCGAAAGGAAAGGTGTCAACGTGTCGCTTATCTGGCAGGAGAGAGGGGAGCTTCTCGAAAAGTATCGAGAATTTTGTAGTTCCGATTTCAGAGTTCCTCATCGGCAGTTTCATGCTCAAACGCTGCCGTCTATGCTCTACAGCCTGTCGGAAGGGTTGATTCGCAACATCACACAGCGTTGGAATATGATTTATGCCAACCAGTATTTTGATATCCCTTTTGCCGCGGCACTATCCAAAGTTACCGGACTTCCCCTGGTTTGCCACTTGAGGTTATTGTGTCCTCACTACCTGTCCCGGCAGTACAGGTGGGGTCTCGAACATGCCTCCCTGCTTATCGCCAACTCCCGCGCAACCCGGGATTCTTACGTTGATGCGGGTATATCCAAAGAGAAGATGGAAATTGTGCATAACAAGGTTGATGTGGAGAAATTCAGTCCGGCAGAACCTCCGCAAAATGAGGTGCCCGTTATTACCTATCTCGGCCGGTTGTGTGAGGAAAAAGGAGTGGAAGAGTTGATTCAAGCCGCTCACATTCTCGGCGATGAAGGATACCGGCTGGAAATTTATGGTGATGTTCGCGGTGCAGGAACCTCCGAAGATTACCTCGAACAGTTAAAGCAACAGGCCGGTGAACTGTGTAATAAGACGATCTACTTTTATCCACACACCTCCGATGTTGTTCCTGCCTTACATCAGTCTGATTTGATGGTGCTGCCATCGCACATGGAGTCTTTCGGACGGGTGATTTTGGAGGCGATGTCCTGTGAAGTTCCGGTAATTGCTTCAAGAGTGGGGGGCGTTCCGGAAATTATGGGCGCCGGATTTGAAGATCAGATGGTGGAACCTCATAACCCGGAACAATTAGCTACCAGGATTAAAGAATATCTGAATTGGCGTGAAGACAAACCTGAGTTAGGACCGCGTTCACGTAACTGGGTTCGCTCTCATTTCTCAGCGAATACGTATGCGGATGAAATTTTATCAGTCGTGCGAAGGATGACGATTCCCCGCTACAGGAGAAGAGCTGCTACATCATGAACCGGCCGTATAAACTGGCGGTTTTTACCACAACACAACCTCATCACAGTTCCAAAAGTGGTTATGAGCAGATAGCGCATCATGTAGGCCCCGACCACACACTTTGGCGAACACGCAACAATACACCGCCGCTGCCCAAGCGGGGTATGGCAAAGTTGCTGCGCCGGTTTGCTTTAAGTAACTGGTATCAATGGGATGGAATTGAAGCTGAAAGCCGATTTCTTCGCTTATCCCGCAGATACCAAAAGCACCTGGTAGCCCATTTTTTGTATGGCGATACCTCTCTGGGGATGCTGCCAAGGTTTCGCCGGTTGTTTAAGGGGAAAATGGTCGCCACTATACACGCCTGCCCATCCGATTTTGATAGGGTCTTGGCTAACTTCCACTTGTTGCGCAACATAGATTTTTTGATTCTCCTCGGCGGAAATCAACGTAGATACCTTTTAGAGGCCGGGTTACCCAAAAACAAAATGCTGACGGTTCCGCACGGAGTGGACCTGAGTTTTTATAAACCGGCACCTCAAAAATCATACGAAAAGAACACCTTTCGGGTATTGTCGGTCGGAAACTGGCGCCGGAACTTCAAGCTTTATCACCAGGTCATAAAAGCCTATGGCGACGACCCGAATATTCGTTTTGATGTGGTTACGGCGAGGCACAATCAGGAGCAGTTTAGTGGATATCGCAACGTGCAGACGTATGATGGGTTGGGCGATGAAGAGTTATTAGAGTTGTACCAGCATACCGATTGTGTATTGCTTGGCCTGGAGGATGCCGTAGCTAATAATGTCCTGCTGGAATCGATGGCATGTGCCAAACCGGTCATAGTTGAAGATGTCGGCGCAGTAACCGATTATGTGGATCAAAACAGTGCCATGCTCATTAAGCCGGATGATGCTGGTGCTGCGGTTGATGCGATACGTGGACTCCGCACAAATCCGGATAAAGCAAAGCATATCGGACGCAAAGCTCACGAGCAGGTAAAAAGGTTTGATTGGCCCATCGTAGCCAATGAACTGCAGGCCGTTTATGAGATGGTTCACCACAATCTTAACAGGTGATTGAGATGCGATTGTGTATCTATTCAACCTCGTTTTATCCGAGTATCGGGGGCACCGAAAAAGCAACCTGGCTATTAGCAACCGAGGCTGCCGGGGCCGGTCATGATGTAACCATTGTCACAGAAACGCCTGCTCAAAACTGGAGTAACCCCGAGCCGGACATTACTGTAGTGCGGAAGCCCACATTTCATCGGTTGCGAAAAGTTTATCATCATTCTGATGTTTTGGTGATCAACGGGGGCTTGAGTGCCCGGGCATTTTTGCCGGCCATGTACACTTCAGTAAAGGTGATTCCCCTGCATGCGATGATCACCGACGGGTTGCGCAAAAATGGTTCTCTGAAAGATTGGGTGGGGGATCAGGTAAGAAGATTATTAGCCATGAAAGCGGACTGCCACGTTGGTGTCTCGCATTATGTGCTGGAAGCCGCCAATGTTGAAGGCCGCGTGATACCCAACATGATCGACCCGGAATTGCTGAATTGGCGCCGGGAAAAAGAACCTGCCCGAAAGTCGTATGATCTGATTTTTGCCGGACGGCTCGAAAAGTCTAAAGGAGTACACTTGCTGATTCAACAGATCGCCGGATTACATGAGGATGGTCTGCCGGTGAGTTTATTGATTTGTGGAGACGGCTCGGCCAGACAGGAATTGATGCATCAGGTTCAGGAAAGCGGATTAAACGAGCTTGTTCATTTCAGATATTCCGATACCTCCGGGAAACTTGCCGGCTATTATGCTGAAAGTCGGGCGGTTGTTCACACGCCTGTCGCCAATGAAGGCTTTGGCATGACGCTTATTGAGGGTATGGCATTCGGCATTCCCTCTGTAATCACGAACATTCCCGCTCTGCCGGATACCGCCGAAGAGACTGCCTGGTGTCTGGATGAACTCAACCCGGAATCACTGAGTAAAGTGGTCACCTCCATAAAAAACGAGGACCGGGAATATCAGCAAAAAGCAGCCCGAGCACGGGAAAGGGCAGAACAGTTTACGCCACAATCCGTCTATCGACACTGGGAAGACTTGTTTGAGGAACTGGCTGATTAGTGTTTATAGAAAACGCATGATGCCTATTGGAAACAACTGGTAATTAAGGTAAATAAGTAGCTTAAGAAAAATTGGGTAGTTGGCTCCATTGGGTATTTTGATCTATTAATTTCCTGAATTACCGAACAAACTGAACCAACCGGATCAATTATGGCGTTTTCTTACAAACATTATTTACCACAAAATGCTGGAATGTTAAAGTATTGCTGTGACGTTAGTTGCAACCGGGCTCAGATAAATAAATGAGTTTTTGAAAACCTTCCCTTGTATTGTTTGATCACATAACCGAAGGCTTTGCAAAACTTTCAAACCGGAACATTTCATTAAATCAAAACGGATACGTATGAATTTCAATCCTAAGGATCTACGCGACTGGCTTACCACAAATGACATGGGTGCGGTACTTGTTATCAGAATCATTTTGGGATATGTATTTCTGGTAGCCGGACTTCAAAAATTTATTTTTCTCGAGGATATGGGACCCGGGAGATTTGAAGAAATGGGGTATGCGTTTCCGGCCTTTACAGCTTACTTCGTCGGATTTTTTGAAGTTCTGGGCGGCTTATTCATCCTGCTCGGATTTTTAACAAGATATGCGGCGGTTCCCATTATGATCATTATGCTTACCGCTATTGTAACTACCAAATTTCCGGTTTTGGCGGATGATGGCTTCTGGTCATTTGCTCACGCCGTTCGCCTGGACTTTTCGATGTTCATG
The DNA here is from genome assembly GCA_007135115.1 of Balneolales bacterium. Lineage (GTDB taxonomy): Bacteria > Bacteroidota > Rhodothermia > Balneolales > Natronogracilivirgulaceae > SLJN01. Next base: position 15,985 of record SLJN01000162.1, on the reverse strand, counting down.
TGTGCACTATTTATGTGGTTTGTCGGATCCGATAAGAAGTCACTTGATCATAAATATTTCGGTTGATAGCTCCGAAAACCGTTTTTTCTATTGAGTGATTTTATTAACCGCGGATTTACGCGGATTGTGCACGGATTTTATGTGGTGATAATTCAGTAGCTTAGCCAACGTCATTCCGACTGAAGTCGCGGTTAAACTTGCCTTTATGTGCACTTTATCTACCCGCGACGAAATGGAGGAATCTAACCAGCTTCCAATGAAAGAGGTTTTTAAACGATCTTGTTAGCCGCGCCTTGCCCCGTACCGACAAAACAGGTCGGGGGTGAGATTTTTGGGGCGAGCGGAATGCAGTTAATGTCGTAATTTTATGACATTACTTAAAAATCAATTCTCATCCCTTCACGGATGTCATGCTCTCTGGCATATCCTCCGTTGACTTCGACGACGTATTGAGCGGGTTCGCCGGAGGGAAGTTGCTGCTCAGAATAAGGGGAAGTCCGGTGATAAATCTTAACGATTTCCATATTCCGGTTTACGTAAATGATATCGAGTGGTAGAGGGGTGTTGGCCATCCAAAAACTGCGCTCTTCTTCATTATCGAATAGAAATAGCATCCCGCCATCGTCCGGCAGTTCATGGACGTTCATCAGACCAAGATTTCGTTTATTTTCGGTATCGGCAATAGCCACGCGAACCGTTGAAATGACTTCACCATCATCATCCAGAAAATCCACCGTATCGGTTAAATCTACGGTTCTGCTGCTACCCGGAGAGGGCTGATCATCGCCACCGCATCCGGCAAAACTGAAAGTGAGAAACAGGCCAAGAAAAATTGTTATGAAAGGTTTGGTAACAGGCATGGTCTAAATGATTTAGTGATTTTAAAAAATTGAAACGATGAACTGTGAAATATATTAAAAGATAGCTTGTTATCATTGTTATAAAGCTAAAATATAGCTATATTAGCTGATCTAAGTGAGGCGGAATACGTCTCACTTTTTTTGTATCTACTAACTTCATACGAGCAATGTCTGAAAATCAGATTGAACAACTAAAAGCCATTGTCGAGCAAGAGCTTGGCACAGGAGAGTTGTATCTTGTTGACGTTGAGCTGAAAGGTGATGAGCGCAATCGTATTGTTTGGATTTACATTGAGTCGGTTGAAGGCGGTGTTTCCGTTGATCGCTGTGCTCAATTGAACCGTGCCATTGGTGAAGTTATAGATACCCAGAATTTATTTAAAGGTAAATACCGCCTTAATGTTTCATCACCCGGAACGGATAAGCCGCTGGTGGACATCAGGCAATATTATACAAATAAGGGACGTAAGTGTAGCGTTCGCTATGCTGTAGATGAACAAGAATCTACTGTGGAAGGTACCCTGAAACAGATAGAGGATCACTACGTCATCATAGATGGCGGTAAACAGGAGTACCGCATTCCATTTCAGGATATTGTGGAAACACGAATTCTGGCGGTCTTGTAATTTTTTAACAGTCTGATTTTCCGGAGAAAATTATGCAAACGGATTTATCAAAATTAATCATTACCTCTTTTGCTGAGATTGCAAAAGACAAGGCAATCGATCGGGATATGCTGCTATCCATTCTGGAGGATGTATTCCGTTCGATGATAAAGAAGAAGTATGGCTCCGACGAGGCATTCGATGTGATCCTGAATGCTGATCGTGGAGAGGTGCAGATTTTGCATATCCGTGAGGTGGTTCCGGATGAAGAGTTTTCCGACAAAGTTAATGAAATCCCTCTGAGTGAGGCGCATAAGCACGATTCAGATCTCGAGTTGTACGACGATTATGCTCAGGAAATCAAAATTGAAGATTTTGGCCGGCGTTCGGTGATGATGGCGCGGCAGACGCTCAATCAGCGTATCCGCGAGATAGAAAAAGATAATGTTTTTGAAGAATACTCCGACCGTGTCGGCGAGATCGTGCTGGGGGATGTTTACCAGGTTCGGAATAAAGATATTCTGGTAAACCACAACGGCGTAGAGCTGATTCTGCCCAAGAGCCATCAAATTTATAAAGACCGGTACCGTAAAGGGGACACCATCCGTGCGGTCGTACTTGAAGTGAAGCGGGAAAACGGCAATCCTGCTGTGATCATCTCACGTACGTCGCCGCTTTTTCTGGAACGTCTGTTTGAAAATGAGATACCGGAAGTATTTGATGGTATCATCGAAATCATAAAAGTTGTACGGGAGCCTGGCGATCGTGCCAAAGTTGCCGTTGTATCTCACGATGAAAGGGTCGATGCCGTAGGCGCTTGCGTGGGTATGAAAGGGATTCGCATCCATTCGGTTGTTCGGGAACTCTGCAACGAGAATATTGATGTTATCAATTATACCGAGGATGCAAAAGAGTATATCAAACGAGCGCTTCAACCGGCCAATGTTCAGTCGGTAGAACTCGATGAATCTAAAAAGCACGCCAATGTTGTAGTGCCGGTCGACCAGGTATCCAAGGCGATCGGTAAAGGCGGCGTAAACATCCGGTTGGCATCCAGCCTTACCGGTTATGAAGTCGATGTATTCCGTGAAGCCGATGATGAGGAAGATATCGATATCTTCGAGTTTGCCGATGATTTTGGCGATGAAGTTGTTCAGCTACTGTTCGATATAGGCTGTGATACAGCAAGGTCAGTGATCGAATTAAATGTAGATGAACTCGTTCGAAGAACCGATAACCAGATTGATAAAGAACTGGCCAGCAAAATAATTAACACCATAGAAGAAGAGTTCGAGGAAGAAGAAGATGAGGCCGGCTGATATGTATTTTAGCCGCTCCATAAACCTAATCTTCAGGGAACTATTCCATAAATCAATATATGTCGCAGAATCTCAAGAAAAAGCCGCTTTTCAAAGTTGCAAAAGAATTCAATGTTGCAACTCGCTCCATCGTAAACTCACTCGAGAGTGAAGGCTATAAGGCGGAGGATAAACCTAATTTCAAGGTAACTCCGGAAATGTACTCCGCCCTTGAACGCCTTTATGGTGAAGACAAGGCGCGAAGTGAAGAACATATTCGTGCGAGAGAAGAGTACGAGGAGCGGCGTACGAGTATGCGGAATACCCGTAAACAATCGGTTTCAGTAGATAACTTCCTCGATCCGATTGACGACCTCGAACCTCTTGATGAAGAATCTTCCGAATCTGACGGTAAAACAGATGCAGCTGAAGAGGAAGTAAAAGATGAAGGCGCAAAACAAAAAGCGCCTGAAGAAGAAGAGGCTGCCACTTCAGAGCAAAAATCCGAATCGGATAATAATCAGGAAGCAAAAGCTGATCAGGAAGCGGCGGAAAAAGAGCAACCTGCTCCTGAGGCTAAAAAGAGCAAATCTAAGGATATAGAACCTCCGATTCCCGCTGAAGAAGAGGAGGAAGAGGAATCCGAAGAAGAAGGGGTACCCGAACCTGCCAAACAGGAAACTCCGGATAAAACCGAAGCTGCTCCGGAACCCGAAGAACAAGAAATTCAAGCCGATGCCGATGAAACAGCCGACTCTGATGAAGAAGATCAGGATGCCGAGGAGATTGATGAAGAATTAGAGGCTAAACAAGATGATTCTGAAGAAGCCCAAAAAGAGGGCGATGCTGGTGAAATTATCCGTGGAAGAGCTAAGAAGCTGAGCGGAACAAGGGTTCTTGGTAAAATCAATGTAGGTAAGTCCGAGCCTGAGTCCGATAAAGACGAAGAGCAGGGCAAGGGTAAATCGCGGAAGAAGAAAACCAAAAAATCCGAAGCTGCTAAAAAGGATCAAAAACAAGAGCAGCAGGATAAAGATAAGCAGCAGAAGCAGGATGGTGAAGAATCTGCCGATAGCAAAAAGGCTAAGAAGAAAAAGGTTAAAACGACTTCAAAACGCGTAAAAGATAGCGGAGAAGAGTCTAAGGATAGCGATCAGAAGCGCAAAAAGAAAAAGCGGTTAAAATCACGCAAAGGCAAAGCTCAGGTTGAAGAGAGCGATGTAGAGTCCAAGATGAAGGAAACGATGCAGATGCTTCAATCTTCCACGAGTGGTGGAAAGAAGCGTCAGAAGCGTCGTCGCCAAAAGCGTGATGAAATGGCTGCCGAGCGGGAGAAGATTGCAGAAATGGAGCAGCAGGAAGATCACATCCTTGAGGTGACCGAATTTATGACGGTCAGTGATTTTGCTGAACTGCTGGATGTAAATCCAACCGAAATTATTACCCACTGCATGAACCTGGGGATGGTGGTCTCCATCAACCAGAGGCTTGATGCCAATACCCTTGAGTTACTTGCAACTGAGTATGACCGCGAAATTCGCTTCGTCGATGCCGAGGAAATAAACGATGAGCTGGAGGAAGAGGAGGACGATCCTGAAGATCTCAAATCCCGGGCGCCGGTTGTTACGGTCATGGGTCACGTTGACCACGGAAAAACCTCTTTACTTGACTACATCCGAAAAACGCATGTTATCGAAGACGAAGCCGGTGGAATTACCCAGCACATCGGTGCTTATGAAGTAGAAACCGATGACGGCCGATCCATTACTTTCCTCGATACGCCGGGTCACGAAGCTTTTACGGCGATGCGTGCCCGTGGTGCCCAGGTTACAGACCTTGTAATTCTGGTTGTAGCCGCTGATGATCAGGTTATGCCTCAGACCATTGAGGCGATTAACCACGCCCAGGCAGCCGGGGTATCCATCGTAGTTGCCATCAACAAGATTGATAAAGATGGCGCCAACCCGGAACGTGTAAAGCAGCAGTTAGCTGAACATAACGTTCTTGTGGAAGATTGGGGCGGTAAAACTCAAATGGCCATGGTTTCAGCAAAACATGGTGAGGGGATTCCGGAGCTATTAGATAAAGTGCTTATTGAGTCTGAGCTGATGGAGCTCAAAGCCAATCCCGACAGAAAAGCAAGCGGTATCGTGCTCGAATCCCGTGTTGACAAGGGGAAAGGTGTGGTAGCTAACATCCTGGTACAAAAAGGAACTCTCAAAGTTGGCGACCCATTTGTAGCCGGACAGTATTTCGGTCGTGTTCGTGCGATGGAAAATGAAAAAGGCGAACGCGTCACTGAGATCGGTCCTTCTACACCGGCACAGTTGACCGGGTTTGACGGCATGCCTCAGGCCGGTGATCGAATGGTGGTGACCGAAGATGAGAAGAAAGCCAAAGAAATTGCGCTGCACCGTCAGCAAATTCGACGTGAACAGGATATGCGCAAAGTTAAGCATATGACGCTCGACGATATTTCACGTCAAATGGCGCTTGGTGAAATTGCAGAACTTAATCTGATCATTAAAGGTGATGTGGATGGTTCCATTGAGGCACTTTCCGGATCCTTGCAGAAATTGAGTACGGAAGAAGTTAAAGTAAATATCATCCACACTGGTGTGGGAGCTATTTCGGAATCAGATGTGCTTCTGGCTTCCGCTTCCAATGCTATTATTATCGGATTCCAGGTGCGACCGACAGCAAAAGCCCGGGAGATATCCGAGCGTGAGGAAATCGATATCCGTCTGTTCAGCGTCATATACGATGCCGTTGATGCTGTACGCGATGCGCTTGAAGGTATGCTGAGTCCGGAAATTAATGAGAAAACAACGGCAACGGTTGAGGTCCGAGAAACCTTTAAAGTGCCTAAAGTGGGTACGATTGCAGGTTGTTACGTTACATCAGGCAAGATATCCCGAAACCATAAAATCCGACTTGTTCGCGACGGAATTGTCACTTACGAAGGAGAACTCGACTCACTCAAACGCTTTAAGGATGACGTTAAGGAAGTCCAAAGTGGGTATGAGTGTGGAATGAATATCAAGAACTTCAATGATATTAAAGTCGGCGACGTGATTGAATCTTACGAGATCGTCGAAACCAAGCGAACGCTAATGGACGAAAGTAACTGATGGGACTACGTGTAGAGCGATTGTCTTCTCAACTGCAGAATGATTTGGGAGTTATTCTGCAGGAATATCAGAATGAAAATATCATATCGGTTACGAATGTGCGGGTTACTCCGGATCTTTCGGTTGCGCGTGTGTATGTGAGCATCTATTCCAAGGGAGGCGATCAGAAGCAGGTTTTCGATTATCTTCAGGAAAACAGTAAAGAAATTCGCGGAAAGCTTGCACAGAAAATCCGCAATCACGTAAAACGCATTCCCGAGCTTCAATTCTTTTTGGATGAGTCGGCAGAATACGTTGATCGTATAGAAAACCTTTTCCAAAAAATCAGGAAAGATCGGGACGATACCGACGAATAACTGCGATGGCTAAAGCCATTTCTATTTCTGAACTACCTGTAATCAGCAGGAGTGCCGGGTTGCCTGAGGACCACTCGTTTGCAGATGGTACTATCATCCTCATGGACAAAGAATCGGGGTGGAGCAGCTTTGATGTCGTTAAGAAGGTACGAGGAATGGCCGGCGTAAAGAAAATTGGCCATGCCGGCACACTTGATCCCGCCGCTACCGGATTGCTCATATTATGTACCGGCAGAGCAACAAAATCCATTGAACAAATTCAGGAGTTGGAAAAAGAATATATCGGTACCGTTAGTTTTGGGGGTTCAACGCCAAGTTACGACGGCGAAACCGATTTCGACGTTAAAGCGGAATGGGATCATATTACCGAAGATCAGATAAGGGATGTAATCCAAAAAAATTTTTCGGGGTATATTGATCAAACGGTTCCTCCGTATTCTGCCGTAAAAGTTAAAGGTCGCCGGTTATATAAAAGTGCAAGAAAAGGCGAGGAAGTAACGCTAAAAACACGAGAAGTTCTCATCAGTGAGATAGAAGTATTGCATTTAGATCTTCCCGAAGTTACTCTTCGTATTCGATGCAGCAAAGGCACCTATATCCGCAGCATTGCACATGATCTGGGAATTGCACTAAACTCCAGAGCGTATCTGTCGTCTCTTCGCAGGACGGCTATAGGTCCGTACAATGTAGATGATGCATTACAGGTTGATGAATTACAAGAAAAACTATCGTAAAAATGTCGAAGCTGGTTCATCTTCATGAGGTTGAATGGCAGTCAAACAGTGTTGTTACCGTTGGCACATTCGATGGCGTTCATGAAGGTCATAAAAGTTTAATCCGAAAAGTTGTTGGTAAGGCGGAGGCCAGGGGTGCCCGCAGTGTCGTGGTTAGTTTTGATCCGCATCCGCGGGAAATCCTCAACAGTGGTGAAAAACAAATCCGCCTGTTAACATCCCTTGAAGAACGCAGTGAAATACTCGGTGAGCTCGGGGTCGACGAGCTGGTTATAATTCCATTTGATCGCGATTTTTCATTGCTGACTGCAGAGGAATTCATCCGTGATGTCATTTACCAAAAAATCGGTGTTTCCGAGTTTATTATCGGGTATGATCATCAATTCGGACGTAATCGGGAAGGTACCATAGAAACCGTTCAGGAGTTGGGCAAAAACCTGGGATTTGATGTGCATATTGTGGAAGCGCATGAGGTTGAGGAAGTCACGGTAAGCAGTACCAGTGTGCGAAAAGCTTTATCCGGTGAAGGGGATGTAAAGCTGGCCTGGAGTTTTTTGGGCAGGCCTTACAAGCTCACAGGCTACGTGAGCCACGGAGATAAAAGGGGCAAACAACTCGGATTTCCCACAGCAAATATTCAACCGGACCATCCCAAAAAAATCATCCCATATCGCGGCGTTTATGCCGTTAATATTGAAATTGAAGAAAAGCAGTGGCGCGGTATGATGAATATCGGCGTTCGCCCGACTTTTGATGGCACCGATAAAGAAACCCTTGAGGTGAATATTTTCGACTTTGACAGAAATATCTATGGAATGCCGGTAGCCGTCTACTTTCTTGAACGGATACGCGATGAGAAGAAATTCAATGGCAAGGATGAGCTTATCGCTCAATTGAATGAAGACAAAGAACGTTGTTTAATGGTTAAATAATCGGTATATTACAGAGTTAGATCTTTTTTATATAAGGAGATCTACTTTAGTATGATAACATCTAAAGCGGAAATCCAACTTACACACTTATGAATATTACAAGCGAAGAGAAGAAAAAAATCTTCCAAAAATACGGTAAAACAGGAGAGGACACCGGTTCTCCGGAAGCTCAAATCGCTCTTTTTACCGAACGAATCAACCGACTTACCCAGCACCTTAAAGAGCATAAGCAAGACCATTCCACCCGTCTCGGTCTGCTTCGACTGGTCGGTAAGCGAAGAAAACTGCTCAACTACCTGATGCGAAAAGATATTGAGGCATACAGAAAGTTGATTCAGGAACTCGGGATCAGAAAATAACTTTCAGAATCACAGGCACGGTAATCTTATCGTGCCTTTTTTCTTTTTAGGAATAAGCATCAGCCAGTCTTTTTAACTCCTGCGTATCTAAACTTTTATACAGCAGTAGTACATACACGAATAATTGAACGAACAAGTACATATGAAAGCAGAATTTAAGTCAGTTGAATTTGCACCCGGCAAAACGCTTTCGGTAGATACCGGAAGACTTGCCAAACAAGCCAATGGAAGTGCAGTAGTCAAACTTGGAGAAACAATGGTTTTGGCTACGGCAACAGCTGCAAAAGAAGCCAAAGATGATATCCCGTTTTTCCCGTTGTCGGTTGAATTTCGAGAGACCTATGCAGCCGGGGGAAAGTTTCCCGGCGGATTTATCAAACGTGAGGGGCGTCCATCTGACAAAGAGATTTTATCCTGCCGGTTAATCGACCGGACTATCCGTCCGCTTTTTCCGGAAAATTATATGAACGAAACACAGATTATCTGTCAGGTTGTCTCCTCTGATGGAGAAAACGACGGGGATGTTCTTGGGGCTGTTGCATCATCCGTGTCGCTTACGCTGTCTGACATTCCCTTTGATGGGCCTATGGCACAAGTCCGTGTAGGCCGCGTTGAAGGCAAATTGATCATCAACCCGACCGTATCGGAACTTGAGTTCTCCGATCTGGATATGACGGTTGGCGGAACCCTCGAGAATGTGGTTATGGTAGAGGGTGAAATGGAAGAGCTTAGCGAGCAGGAAATGCTCGATGCCATTGATGCCGCTCACGAATCGATCAAGAAACTCTGTGAATTTCAGGTTGAACTGCGAAACGAGTTCGGTAAAGAAAAGTGGGAAGTACCGGAGCCTGAGAAGGATGAAGAGCTTCGCAGTAAAGTTCTTGAGCAACTTGGCAATCAACTTGAAGAAGTTTCTCGTGCTGAACTCGGTAAACACGAATACAACAGCAAGGTTGATGAAATCATAAAAGATGTCATTGCCAAGCTTGAAGAGGACTATCCCGAGCGTGAAGACGAAATAAAAGAATTTGCCGGAGACGAGCAGAAAAAGCTTCTCCGCAATCTGATCCTCGAAGAGCAGCATCGTCTCGACGGCCGAAAGCCAGATGACATTCGCAATATCTGGACGGAAGTCGGTTACTTACCGCGTACACACGGATCTTCAGTTTTTACCCGTGGTGAAACCCAGGCGCTGGTATCCGTCACCCTCGGAACCAAGCGTGATGAGCAAGCCATTGATACGCTTTTCGATACCGAACCCAAGAGATTCATGCTCAACTACAACTTCCCTCCTTACTGTGTAGGTGAAGTTAAGCCTATGCGCGGCACCAGTCGACGCGAAGTTGGTCATGGTATGCTGGCTGAACGTGCTCTGCAGTCGGTAATACCTTCTGCAGAGGACTTTGATTATACCATTCGCGTGGTATCCGATATTTTAGAATCCAACGGATCGTCTTCCATGGCTTCCGTTTGTGGCGGCTCTATGGCTCTGATGGATGCCGGTGTTCCGATTTCCAAGCCCGTAGCCGGTATTGCGATGGGTATGGTTGTCGGTGAAGATGGCAAAAGTGTTGTTTTATCCGATATCCAGGGTGAAGAAGATCACATGGGTGATATGGACTTCAAAATAACCGGTACCCCCGATGGCATTACCGCTTGCCAGATGGACATCAAGGTACAGGGGATTTCGGCAGAAGTGATGAAGGAAGCCCTTGAACAGGCACGATCCGGACGTCATCATATCCTTGAGAAAATGGCGGAAACGATCTCTCAGCCGCGTGCCGAACTTTCCGCTTATGCTCCAAGTTCCATCAAACTTGAAATTGACGGTGAGCAAATCGGTAATGTGATCGGACCTGGCGGTAAGATTATTCAATCAATCCAGCGTGAAACCGAAACGGTAATCAATATCGAAGAGGTTGATAACAAAGGTATTGTGACCGTCAGTGCGGACAGCGATGAAAATGCCCGAAAAGCCGTAGAAAAGATCAAAGCTCTTACCGGTAAACTCGAAGAAGGCGAGACTTATCTGGGCACCGTTCGTGCCATCAAAGAATATGGTGCCTTCGTAGAAATCATGCCGGGTAAAGACGGGCTGCTTCATATTTCCGAGATTGAACACGATCGCATTAACAATGTGTCTGATGTTCTTCAGGAAGGTGACAAAATTGAAGTTAAGCTGGTACGCGTCGAGAGCGGCGGAAAACTGCGACTTTCCCGAAAGGCATTGCTGCCTAAGCCTGAAGAATCGTAGCCCGGCTCTTTAGTAATAAAATTTTGAAAGCGTCATTATACCAACTGTATAATGGCGCTTTTTCATTTGGCAAAGCCTTTTTAGAGTAACGCCACATCAATATTATTTAACGGATTATCAAACTATGTCACAATCTCATCCAACGCCGGATCGCGTTAAAAAGACAACTCTCCCGAGTGGTTTAAGGGTTTTAACGGAAGAAATTGAAAGCGTACGAAGCCTTTCGGTAGGTATTTGGGTTAAAACCGGTAGCCGTCATGAAAAAGAAGAGCAGGCCGGGGTTACGCATTTTCTGGAACACATGCTATTCAAGGGAACAGAAAACCGAAGCTCCTACGACATTGCCCTATCAATGGAATCCGTAGGAGGGTATCTGAATGCATTCACCTCAAGTGAGTTTACCTGCTACTTTGCCCGCTGCCTGGATAGCAAACTTGATACTGCATTGGATGTGCTATCTGATATGGTGTTGAACCCTGTTTTTCCGGAGGAAGAACTCGAAAAAGAAAAGAAAGTCGTGCTCGAGGAGATGAAGATGTATAAGGATAATCCGGAAGATTATATCTTTGAAGAGTTTAATTCGCTGGTTTTTAAAGATCATCCGTTGGGCCGGCCGATTATCGGTCATGAAAACACCGTCAATGCTTTTAAGCGTGACGATCTTTACCAATATATGCACGAGCGCTATCAACCCGATAACTTGATTGTAGCCGTTGCCGGTAATACCAACCATGAAGAGGTGGTGAAAAAAGTTGAGAAGCTGTTTGAAAAACAAAAGGCCGGTAAAAGCACCGAAATTGAAACCCCGATTGTCAGTTATCAACCTGATCGAAAAGATCTGACCCGGCCCATTGAGCAAACGCATTACATTTTAGGTCGTCGATCCCTTCCTTCCGATCATGAGGACCGGTATAAGCTGTTATTAGCCAACACCGTGCTTGGAGGCGGTATGAGTTCCCGGTTGCATCAACATGTTCGTGAACAGTACGGATATTGTTATGCGATTCAGTCGTTTAACCAGGGTTATAGTGATAGCGGCTTATTCGGAATTTATGTCGGTACGGACAAAGACTACGTTGAGCATGTTCGTGAACTTGTGTTAAAGGAACTGGAGACCCTTCGTTCTGAACCGGTCAGCGATAAAGAGCTAACCGAAGCCAAAGCACAGCTGAAAGGGAAAATGCTTTTGGCGCAGGAAAACATGAGTAACCGAATGATGCGGTTGGCCAAAAGCGAGATTTATTATAATCGCTACATTCCTCTTGATGAACTGGTAGAAAATATTGATGCTGTACAGGCAGGCGATATTATTGGTTTTTCCGAACAGTTTTTTACGGAAGATCAGGTTACCGAAACCCGATTGTTGCCGGAAGCCGCTGAAGAACAAGCCTCGGCTTAATGGGGTTTTAAATTATCAGATACCGGATAAGTGATATAATCCGGCATCTGATAATTTCTGCATTGTTTATCATCTGCGCGTCATAAACCCTATTATAGCTACAAAAATCGCCGCACCGATGATTGACCAGATTACCGGAAAGGCTACATCACCGGCATGAAATTCAAAGAATTCAGGTAGATTGAGAGTGTTGGCGAGTGCCATACCTATTAAGGCACCGATAAATCCAATCACAATAGACAGAAAACATCCTCCTCTGCTAAAACCGGAAATAGCCTGACCAATTGAACCACATATACCGGCAATAATCAACAAAATTAAAAATTCTACGAAGCTCATAAATAAGTGGGTTTGATTTTCTTGAAATGTACGGCTTTTATATGCAAAGTGTTTCGGGTGTTTGCGAGGTAATTTTTATTACCCTGAAATTCACGAAGTTAACTATTAAAAGCAGTTTAGAAGCCTGTTATTCAGGGATGTTACAAAGTTTGAATGATTTAAAGGTTTTAGGTGGTATATTCAAGCCAGAGAAGGTCATCCCTTTATTGGTAAACTAATGCGTATCTGATGTATGAATCTACTTGAGCAGGCCCGGGGAAATCTTAAATATTACTGGGGTTATCCGGATTTCAGGGTCGGCCAGGATCAAGCTGTTGAATCTGTTCTTGGTGGTAATGAAACGGTTGTTTTATTCCCGACAGGTGGGGGGAAGTCCTTGTGTTATCAGGTGCCGGCAACGGTTTTCGAAGGGATGACGGTGGTGATTTCACCGCTTGTAGCATTGATGCAGGATCAGGTAGATCAATTAAAAGCCAAAGGAGTACCGGCGACATTCATCAACAGCACCATTCCCAAAAGAGAGGTGGAGCAGCGGTTGATCAACGCCCGAAATCACATGTACAAGTTGATGTACTGTGCTCCCGAGCGCCTTGAGACCGAACTTTGGCAGAATATACAACCGGAACTCCCTATTGAAATGATTGCCGTGGATGAAGCCCACTGCATTTCGGAATGGGGTCATGATTTTCGTCCATCATACCGGACTATAAAAGATTCGGTCGAGCCGGTTTCCAGGGATGTAAAATGGATGGCTCTCACCGCCACAGCAACTCCTGAAGTCCGCGATGACATCATCAGCAGCTTGAAACTGGAAGATCCTACAGTGATTTCACTTGGATTTGAGCGTCCCAACTTAAAGTGGTGGGTTCTGGAGGATCAGCAAAAAGAAAAGCGACTACTTGATACGGTTAAAAAGGCCAAAGGCAACGGTTTAATCTATGCCGGTACCCGAAATGGGTGTGAGAACCTGGCCGGACGCATAGAGCAGCAAGGTATAAAATGCAGGGCTTATCACGCCGGACTGAGCTCTCAGGAAAGGGAAACCATTCAGCATCAGTGGATTAAGGGCGAAGTACCGTTAGTGGTCGCTACGAATGCATTTGGGATGGGGATTGATAAATCAGACTGCCGGTACGTAATCCATTACGATATGCCCTATTCTATTGAAGCGTACTATCAGGAAGCAGGAAGGGCAGGTCGTGATGGTAAAGAAAGCTATCCCATACTGCTCTTTCGCCAAAATGATTACCCGGAAGCCCGCAAACGTATAGAAGAGAGTTACCCGGAGAGAAAAGAGTTGATAACCGTCTATAACGCTTTGTGTGACTATTGGGAAACGGCTGTCGGGACGCAACCGCCGGATCCTTTACCTGTAGATTACACCAAAATTGCCACTCGCAGCTCTTTGAGTCAGAAAGTCGTTCGTGCAGCCATTCGCATATTGGACCGTCTCGGCTTGATTGAGCTTTTGCAGCACCATCAACAGAAAATCGGAGTTCGGTTTGCCGTAACTCAAGGTGGCTTGCGCGATGCCATCCGCAGAACCCCCAATCCGCGAAAAGCTGATTTCCTGGATCGATTAGGTCGGCTGTTCGGACCTTCAGCTTTTCTGGCCATGGAGAATCTTGAATTGGATTACCTGAAGCAAAAGCTGGAGCTGCCCGCAAATTCGATTTTACGAGGGTTGAACGTATTACAGCAAGAGCAGATTCTGATCTATCAACACATTAAAGATGAGCCATTAGGGACACTGGCAGTGCCGCGATACCGAATTTTTCCGTTTTCTGCAAAAGAGCTTGAACGTCATCGTAACACCCTGCTCGAAAAACTTGAGCGGATGGCTGGCTATGCAAAGACACAAGAGTGCCGAAGCCGGTTTTTAAGGATTTACTTCGGTGAAGATAACGTACCCAGGTCTTGTGGGAAATGCGATATTTGCCTTAGGGAGCAACGAAATGTTGATCCGGTACAAGCAAATAAAGCCATTCTGGGTTGTATCGAGTCAACAGCTCACAGTCTGGATGAAATCAAACAGAAAACCGGGCTGTCTAAACAGGTGCTAAGGGATGGTGTACAAAGACTTCTACGGGAAGAAGTCATAACTCGAATTGAAGAAGAGCGAATACGCTACCTTAAAAAATGAGTTTTGACGCCTGGCAGGTTTAAATACCTGAAAAGACAATCCCCCGTTGATTATAGGCAGCTGATGTTGTATACTTGGCGTTCTCCGAATCGGAGTAGGGGCCCGTAGCTCAGGGGTCAGAGCAGTCGACTCATAATCGATTGGTCGCAGGTTCAAATCCTGCCGGGCCCACATTTTTGCTTTTCTGTTGTGCATAGTATCCGCTAATCCCCCGCGTTAAGGGAACGATTATTGAGGTGATTGAAAGAGCCTGCCAACTACTTAAAATGCCGGTCGTGCGTGTCCCCGCACCGACTCTCTAATTCCTCGCGTTCCGCGTCATACGCTGATGGCCGAGGCATTCCCGTACTTACCTGGTCCACAACACCCCAAAAACCATGTTCATCCGTATAAATTCGCGGCAAAAACAATCTGTCAATGGAGACCCTAATTTTCTTCCATCTCCGCTGTAAATTTCTCAATACCATCTGCGACCTACTCCGGGCACTCAGCGGTTACCCTGCTCTTTATTGGATTTGAACACTTAAATTTGTATCTCACCATTTCAATACATTGAACAGGGTACATAACAAAAGATCACAATGGATACACTAACCGCCAGGATAGATTCTGAAACCGCCAGGCTTATGAACGTCATAATGGGCTTGCCGGATACCTTTCACCGGCCCACTCCTGAGATTATCAATGAAGCGCAGCAACGCTATTATTTCACAGAGAATCATCCGGACAGAGATTAAGCTCATACGTGAGTTTGCAGAGTTTCATAAATTGCTTAAATAACATGGGGTTACGGTATATCAGCCGGTTGCAGTCGAGGGTGTCCCCGACCAACTCACTCCACGCGATATCGGGTTTGTGATTGGAGATACGTTGGTTGTCACGAATATGGCGAAGTGCAGCAGAAAAAGGAATGGCACGGTTTGGAAAATATATTACATCAACTGGATACGCCTGTATTTCACGTGCCTGAGCCGTTTATCATCGAGGGTGGCGATGTCGTGCTCCACATTGATGTTATCTATGTTGGGATCAGCGAGCGCACCAGCCAAGATGCCGCGGACTACCTGGCACAAAAGTTTCCGCAGTAAGAAGTGATAGCCGTGCCGTTACACTCTCCTCTGTCCGCTCATGAAATCCTGCATCTGGATTGTACATTTTGGATCAATGACAAAAGCTGGGGAGTACTGTAACATAACATCTGTTTCCACCATACGTCATCCCGGACGACGACGTATGGTGGCAATCCGGGATGAACAGGTGGAAAAATATATACCTTTTATACTACTCCCAAATTTGTTAATTCATAACAACTTCTGAATTCTTATATCGTTTTAACTTATACATAACCAATAAATATTTAATACGACCGTTTACTTTTTATTTAATTGAATTGATCCTAACTGTAATTGAATTGATCCTAACTGTAATTGAATTGATCCTAACTGATAGTCTTCTACCGAACCTTAAATCGGGGAGAATCTCAATTGTCGCCATTGGCGAAAGTCGCTGTTAAGACCTGCACCAAGTTGTTCATGGCGTTCACATTGATACAGTAGGTGGTGAATAAATCTCCGT
>SLJN01000316.1 GCA_007135115.1 Balneolales bacterium | reverse complement strand
GTAATTGAGTCACTTTTTCATCCGAGTCTGAATCTGCTGATCGGAGCCTCCATTGTCCTGGTAATCTGGCAGGGCGGATTGATGGAAATTGCCGGGATGATTACCGTCGGTAATATCACCGAGTTTGTAATTTATGTAACCTATCTGACATGGCCGGTTGCATCACTCGGTTACACCCTCAACCTGCTTCAAAGGTCCGCCGCCTCGGCTACCCGTATATTGGAGTTGTTTGATGAAGACGAGTTTGAGGAAGTGGAACCTGAAAATCAGCGGCCGGCTCCGCAAAAAATTGAGGAAATTTCTTTTGAAAATGTTACTTTCACCTACCCCGGGGCTTCGGAACCTTCTATAGAGGGTATAACCCTTAAAATCCGGAAAGGGGAAACCGTTGGAATTGTCGGTCGTACAGGAAGCGGAAAAACTTCGCTGGTGCAATTGCTGCCAAGGCTTTACGACCCGGATCATGGTGTGATTCGGCTGAATGGAATCGACATCCGTCAGATTCCGGTTCATCAGCTTCGGGATAAAATCGGTTATGTACCACAGGACATTTTCCTGTTTTCCGATACCATTGGAGAAAACATATCGTTTGGACATATAAATGCTGAGCAAACTGAAATTGAGCAAGCCGCTGACCAGGCTGATGTACTGCATAACATCCGTGATTTTGACAAACAATTTGAAACCGTTTTAGGCGAGCGTGGTATAACATTATCCGGGGGACAAAAGCAGCGAACGTCGATAGCGCGAGCCTTAATTCGGAAACCTGAAATTCTGATACTCGATGATTCACTTAGCGCTGTGGATACCGGCACGGAAAACCGCATTCTTAACGAGCTCCAAAACGGGAAAACAAGTAGTATCAAACTGATTATAAGCCATCGGGTTTCAACCATTCAACATGCTGACAGGATTTTTGTTTTGGATGAAGGTATGATTATTGAGCAGGGTAGCCATGAAGAACTTCTGGAACGTGACGGTCTGTATGCAGCAATGCATCGCAGACAAATGCTCGAAAAAGAGCTTGAACAAATATGAACCTTAAACAACAAACAAAACGTGGGTTTATCTGTCTGAAACGCAGATAAAACCGTTAATAAACAAATAGGAGAGCTATGATCATAATGCCACTTGGCGTTGCATCGGCAACCCCTACAGCAACACGGCATCTTCCCTCGGTAGCAGTATGGCGCGAGGGCAGTATCTTTCTGTTTGACTGTGGTGAAAACACCCAAATGCGAATGCTTCAGGCAGGAATGAAGCGTTCGAAGATTGATTATATATTCATATCACATCTCGACGGGGATCATCTATATGGATTGATGGGACTGTTAACCACCTTTCAGCTTCAACGACGTGAAAAAAAGCTGACAGTCGTCGGGCCGAAGCGGATTGATGATTTCGTGAAAAACACACTGGAAATCTGTGATATCGACCCCACCTTTGAAATTGACTATAAGCTCATTGGTGAGGACCTCGAACACGATATCGTTCTGGATGAGAACGATTTCTTTGTCGAGGCCCGACCGCTGAAGCACAACAAATTCTGCATTGGCTACCGGCTGCAGGAAAAAGACAAGCCGGGTAAGGTTGATGCGGAAAAAGCTGAGTCGATGGGAATTACCGAAGATGCTCAATATAAAGAGCTCAAAGCCGGTAACGACGTCACGCTGGATGACGGGACCGTCGTCAAATCCGCTGATATCGTAGGTGACCCCAGGGAAGGACACAGTTTTACGTATATCACCGATACGGTGTTCTGTGAGAATGCGATCCGGCTGGCTGAAAAAGCCACCGTACTCTATCATGAGGCCACCTTTGGTCAAAATCTGAAAGACAAGGCCAAAGAAACCGGACACAGCACCGCTCAGGATGCCGCTGTGGTTGCTAAAACCGCGGATGTGAAACGTTTGGTGATTTCTCATTTTTCAGCCCGGTACACCAACCAGTTTGTACTGCTGAAAGAAGCGCGCAATGTGTTTGAGGAAACCTGGCTGGCCACCGAGCTGCGCCCGGTCATGACCGACCCGGAACAGGAAAAAGGCATTTTCCGTCCGCGTGTGGAACTGGTCGACCTCAAACAAAAGCCGAAAACACAACTAAAAAAGCCGGCCAGGGGTGGCAAGCGTTTCAAAAAACGCATTCCATCCAAAGGTCGCGGACGGCAGCGCTTTCAGAAAGTACGCGGCGGACCGGGAGGTCGTTCCGGAAGACCATCCCGGCCGGATTATCGTGATCGTGATCGGGATCGAGATCGAGATCGCGACCGGGATCGCGACAGAAGCAGGGATAGGGACAGGGACTATCAACGACAGGATACACGTCGCCGTGATCGGGATGATCGCGGCAAGACGGGTAAACCACGTAAGCCCATCCCCATAACTCCTCGAACTCCGTTCGATGACATCGACCGACTCTAAGTCCGTATCAAAAAATAAAAAGGCCGGCTCCGGAAACAACCGGAAGCCGGCCGTTGATACCGGGCTGATCAAAAGGCTGTGGCGGTTTGTGAGGCCGTATCGCTGGTTTCTGCTGTTAGCCCTGTTTCTGACACTTGCTGTAACCTTTCTCGGGCCGCTGCGTCCGTGGCTTACCCAGGTTGCGGTGGACGACTACATCACCCCCGGTGATATTGATGGCTTGTTGTGGATTATCGGTATCTATGCGCTGGTACTGGTAGCCGAGACGCTTTTCATGATCGCCATGACGTTCACCACAAGGTGGGTGGGTCAGAATACGCTCTACAGTCTCAGGGCATCGGTATTTGAAAAGATCAACAACCTGCATACCGGCTATTTCGACACCAACCCCATAGGCCGGCTGATCACCCGGACCACCAGCGACATCGAAGCGCTGAGTGACCTGCTTTCCTCCGGGGTGGTCAATATTATAGGTGATCTCTTCCGGATCATATTTATAATGGCTTTCATGCTCAGCATGAGCTGGGAACTCTCACTGGTTACGTTTCTCACCATCCCGATTCTGGTGTACGCCACCTTCTGGTTTAAAGCCAAAGTAAGGGTGGCTTTTCTGGAGGTGCGGGATCAGATCGCCCGGCTGCACTCCTTTATTCAGGAGCACATCAGCGGGATGAGCGTGGTTCAGCTGTTCAACCGGCAGGAAAAAGAAGCCGAGCGGTTTGAAGAGATCAACGCCGGGCACAAAAATGCCTACATCAAAACCATTTTCTATTTCTCGATTTTCTGGCCGATAGTGGAAGTGCTGGCCAGTGTGGCGATGGCCCTGGTCGTCTGGTACGGCGGGGCACAGCTTCTCGCCGGTGAGGTGACTTTTGGTATCCTGCTCGCCTTTATCCAGTATGTGCGTCAGTTTTTCCTGCCCATCCGGGACCTCTCCGATAAATTCAACACTCTGCAAAGCGCGCTTGCCGCATCCGAGCGGATCTTTTCCGTGATGGATGAACCCAACCGGATACAAAACCCGGAAACCCCGGTTGTGCCGGCCGAGAAACGAGGTGCCATCGAGTTTGAAAACGTCTGGTTTCGTTATAAGGATGAAGAAGATTTCGTCATCAAAGATCTGAGCATGAAAGTAGATGCCGGCGAAGTGGCGGCAATCGTCGGAGCGACCGGCGCGGGCAAAACCACGATAATCAATCTGCTCACCCGCTTTTACGACATACAGCAGGGGACGATCAGAGTTGACGGGGTGGATATCCGCGACATGGAACTGCGGGAGCTTCGCAGCCGCTTTGCGCTGGTGATGCAGGATCACTCGCTGTTTTCCGGTACGGTGATGGAAAACATCACGCTCGGCAATCCGGATATCTCCCCGGAAAAAGTCAAAGAAGCGGCGGAGATGATCGAAGCGAATAAATTTATCGAAAAACTGCCCGGCGGCTACGACTTTGTCCTCAGAGAACGAGGCAACTCCCTGTCTATGGGTCAGCGGCAGCTCATCTGTTTCGTACGGGCCATGGTCTACGATACCGACATTCTCATCCTCGACGAAGCCACCTCCAACGTGGACACCGAAACCGAGGTGCTCGTCACCAGGTCCCTTTCCCGGTTGATGAAAGACCGCACCTGCATCGTCATTGCCCACCGGCTCTCCACCATTCGCTACGCTGACACCATTGTGGTCATGCACAAAGGCCGCATCCGGGAAAAAGGCACCCACGAAGAACTCGTAACCGTAAAAGACGGCATCTACCGCCGGCTGTATGAGATGCAGTATAAAGATCAGGTGGTAACCGGATAAGGCACTCTGCCAATACTACCAGACTGCAAGCGAATTTAAAGGCTGGGTTAATTATTAGTGCACGGTAGCTTACAGGAACTATAGTGATAGCAGTGCTAAGAGTTACTTAAGTACTTACTTAAGGTTGTGAATTTGTTTACATTCGTTTAGATTAGGTAAACAAAAGTAAATAACAACGGAGTAGGAGCGTCGGGGTAAGAAGATCGTATGATCGGGCTCTTCTCAAAAAAACATGGGTAATTCGGGTTTAAGACGGAGATAGTTATATGGTATGGGGAAATAATCTCACTGAGAAGAAAAATTTTGACAGGATAAGTAAATGTAACGGCATGTTTGGGAAAGATGCTTCCCATGCCGAAGAATTTACGGGCAAAGCAGACCTTAATCGGTTGGGATTTTAATGGGAATAGTGATCAAATAGATTAGCCGCACTACTAAAAAGCCTTTCACGGATATACCAAGCAGAAAATTATCGACAGCGAATTAATGGAGCAGATTATGAGCAATAGTTATACGCATTATTGGGTAACCGGTATTCTGACCGGAGTACTACTTATAGGAGTTGGCGTCAATGCCAATATTGCATTAGCAGAGGATCCGCCGGAGCCACAGATTTGGACTTATGATTTTGGGGATGAGGATGGTACACATGACTCTGGAGAAAGTACTACTTTTTTGCCTTCATTACAGGTAGATGGTGGATTTTCAGCAAGGGTTCGTGTTGGGGGAGGTGAAGGCAGTTTTGAGTTGGAAAATCCAGGAAATCCTAACTTAGGAACTTTTTCTCAACTTAGAATGACAGCATCTTCTTCAACTGCTAATAACATTTTTGAAATCATAGAGTATGATGATGCTTCTCCAACGTTTTATATTCGATTTACAATTCGTTTAATTGAAGGTGAAGATGGATTGCATGAATTTTTTATAGGGTCAGGAGGTAACTTCGGGGGTAACAACTCTGCAAGGCCAAATGGTTTTTCAGTATTAACTTGGAACTTTGATTCTGAAGGAGTAACTACAGAAAGACGAACACAAAGTGGTAGCTCGTCAGAATCAGGTATTGGTGATTCTTTTGAGCTTGATCAGTTATATGTTGTTGAAATATATGGAAATAACACTTCAGGAAGTCAAAGTTATTATAGGGACGGCGAACAACACAATTTGCCGTCAACACAGTGGTCACTTTGGCTAAATGGGGAACAAGTAGGCACATGGGATGGACAGTTGGATAACTTAGAAGAGGGGAACCTGATAGATTCTTTTCGATTTCAAAATCGAAATTCCGATGATAATCAAGCCCAAATCGAAATCGACGACATCGTCTACGCCAACCACTTCCCCGTCTACCGTGAAATAACCGGCGATGAAGGCTGGCGGATGCTGGCTGCTCCGACTGATGATCTGGATGTGTTAACGCTGGCCCGTCAGAATCAGGTGAAGGGAATTGAAGGTGATGAAATTGACATCACCGGGGGCTCCAATTTGTTTATGTTTGATGGTAGTGACGAATGGGTGGCTCCTGAAAAGCAGGAAGATGTGCTGGAATCCGGCAGAGGGTTTATCTGGTATCTGTGGGATAACGCCGAAGAGCTGCCAAGCAAGCCGCTGCCGATGGGTTTGGTATCCAAAGGCGATGTCCCTGATGACGATGTAACGGTATCGCTGACCTCCGGTGAAGGTAACGAAAACTGGAATCTGTTGGGCAATCCGTTTGGTCAGGATTTAGATATCTCTGATATCGGAGATTGGGCCAATAATGGAGGACTTGAAAATACAACAGGTCACGTTTGGGATCATGACGATGAAAGCTATCACTTAACCAGTGCCAACGGCAATAAAGTTGCCGCATTCCAGGGTTTTTTCATTGAAAACGATGATGCTGAGAGCATAACGATTCCAGAAGATGCAACCACCGATGAAGCCACGTTTTATCGGGAAAGTCAGGATGTTGATACTCGATTGATATCCCTGAAACTGAGTGGAACGGATTACTCGTCAGAACGGGTGTTAACTGACCATGCAGCAAATGTATATTTTACACCCGAAGCGGATTATGGCTGGGATATGTGGAGCGCTTCAAAGTTAATGCCGCTATCGGATCGGTATGCAACCCTGGCATTTAAAGGTGAGCGTGACGATGAGACCATTAACCTCGCCCAACAATCGCTCCCATCAGATCTGGAGAATGCGTTTACCGTCCCCCTCGTAATTACGAGCACTCCGGACGTATCAGGGAGCTTTAGCATAGATATCGAGTCGCAAGAAAATATCCCGGAAGAGTGGGAGATCACTATTTACAATGAAGAAACCGGTGAAAGCTATAACCTCAAAAATGAATCCGGCGAAATCGAGATTAATGCCGATCCCAATGCCCGGTTGTTGGAATGGAATCATGTTGCAGTAGACAGTTACGTAAGAGCCGACGAAAGCTCACACCATATTGATAATAGCTGGACGCTGACCATTGATCCATCGCAGGCAACTACTTCCAAACCCCTGGCCAACCTGCCGCAGAAACTCACCCTCAATCAAAACTACCCCAACCCGTTTAATCCGGTAACGACGGTTTCCTATGAGCTGCCGGAGGACGCCCGGGTTGAACTTGCGGTTTACGATCTCATGGGCCGCCGGGTGACCACGCTGGTGGATGAACAGCAAAGCGCCGGGGTACACGAAGCCGGCTGGGATGCTTCAGGGGTGGCCAGCGGTACCTACATGTACCGGCTCACCGTTGACAGCCGCCACATCCAAACCCGAACAATGACCCTGCTGAATTAAATGCTGTCCCGGGGCGGACCTTCTTCCGCCCCAAAAAAGACACTTAAGGTCATCCCGAAATTTTAAAATTTACGCCGCCATGAAAAAGCAAAATCATTCCGCCAAACCCGAGAAAACGCAGAATCAGAAAAACCAAAAGCGAATCTGGAAAACACCAGAAATCATAGAAGAAGACTTCAGCCAAACCAAGGCGCAGGTGCCGCCACCACCGCAGGCACCGGGCCAGGGATCCTCCTGACTCCCCGCAAGTCTCGCTGGATAAAAATCACAAATCTGAATTCGTTAATCTGCTATCGTTAATCCGTTAAAACCGGAGAGAATATCCGAGGTGAGCAAAAAAAGGTTAGCCGCAGCACGGCTATCGAGGCAAGTCCGGCGGATAGCAGATTAACGATAGGTGATT
>SLJN01000398.1 GCA_007135115.1 Balneolales bacterium | reverse complement strand
TTGAAGGATGAGAAAAAGTAGGTGGGGTTATAAGACGTACCAGGTGTTTAAAACCTGGCACGTCGACTTGCTATCTCACATCTTGCTAAGGCTGATAATCTCAGTCACGGGAAGTGGGGTTTGGTCGTATAGATTTAAATCAGTAACACCAATTTAATTAATGACTCCCAAATCGTAGGAGGTTGTCCAAAAAGATATGATTATCCAAAATTGACTTAAATAATTTAGGCGTCATCCCGGAAACAATGGAGCGATAGCGGAATTGTTATCCGGGATCCAGAGAGCATGGCACTTAATTAGCCCTTAACCCTGGATCCCGGACAGCAAGCCGTCGTACCTCCGGCTTCCTTCCGGGATGACTGTTTATTTTTTTAGGTTGCCGATTTCAAATATTTACTGTTTAGACAGCCTCCTACAGGTTGCCATTTTTCAGGGTTTATAATTAAAACTCCAAATATTGATCTCGAGTCACCCCTTCTCTTGATGCACAAGATAAGGGGCCGGGGGATGAGTTTAGCCCCGCCAATGATTGAGATCTATAGCCGCGACTCCAGTGCCAGTAAAGATGTTTTTTGCCGCGGATTTTCGCGGATAAAACACAGATTTATATTCATCTAAAATCCGTGAACAACTTGTCCGACTACCGGCTAGATCCGTGTTAATCCGTGGCCAATAATCCCTACAACAACAAAACCGGATTATACATACTCGCCACAAAATGATGCAGATCAACCTCCTTAAATAACTCATCCTTGCGGTTGATGACGACCAGCCCGCTTCCCGACCATTGATAGATGTCGTGAGCATGCTGAACTTTTTGAATTTTGATTTCTTCCCCGGTTTGTACTTGATGATCATGCAGATGAATCATTCGGACATCTTTATGCAGGAGTCTGCTCAGGAACATCACCCATTCGCTTACCGCAGCATACGAGTTTTCATCACCTGAAATCCCATAGAATTGCGCCGGCCATTTTCCGAAGGCCGACCAAATCAATACCGGTGAGGAGCAGTTATCAACCAAATAGCGTGCGGTTGAGCCCAGTTCGTCTTTGGTGTGAAATGAGGAGCCCCGACGCCCTATCACAACCAGTTCGGCATCTTCCGAGGCATTGATCAATTCCTGGTCTATTTGTCCGCGGTATGAGCGGCAGTTGTATTCAACCTTCCACTCCTGGCTGATTTGAGTCACCTGATGCTCAAGACGAGTTTTGACGGCCTTGCTCTGCCGGGCAATTTCTTTTTCATTGACCTTTATGGTCTCCCCGGTATGCCGGCTGACATGACGCACAATACTGGTTTGCGTTGCCTGATACCAATTTTCATCCTCAATATATACGGCACTCAATCGTGCTCCCGCTCTTCCGGCGAGTTCTACCGCCGACTTCAGCCCGGCCTGGGCTTCCGGAGATACGTCCAACGCCACTAATATCCTGCTCAGTTTCATAGTTTTATCGTGAAGAACCATTGTCGGATACATTGTATTTTTGTCTCAGACTCGCATATTCCTGCAGGGCCTGATGCGCTTTCGCGTTAATGGTATTTGAAGGATAGTACCCGGACTCATCCTTCTCACCCATTTTCATGCCGGTTAAGATTTCCATACCCTGATCGATGTGATCAACCGGATAAATATGAAACTGATTTTGCTTAACAGCTTCCAGCACTTCATCTTTGAGCATCATGTTTTTGACATTGGCGGATGGAATCAACACACCTTGGTCCCCGGTGAGTCCGCGGTGCGCGCAGATATCAAAAAAGCCTTCGATCTTTTCATTCACCCCGCCTATCGGCTGTACCGTACCGTGTTGATTGACAGAACCGGTAACGGCAATGGACTGCTTAAGCGGAATTTCCGTGATGGCGGATAGCAAGGCATATAATTCCGTCGAGGAAGCGCTGTCACCATCAACCCCGCTGTAGGATTGCTCAAAAACCAGACTGGCGGAAATGGACAGAGGGGTTTTCAGCGCATAACGGGATCCGAGAAAGGAACTTAAAATCAAAACGCCTTTGGAATGAATAGGTCCGCTCATTTCGACTTCGCGTTCAATATTGCTGACCTCCCCACGGCCAAGCTGTACCCGGGCCGTGATGCGGGTGGGACGACCAAATATGGTATTCCCGATCTTCAAGACGGACAATCCGTTAACCTGACCGACGCGGCCCTCATCAGTGTCAATAAATATGTTCTTCCGCTTGATTTCCTCCAGCACCCGGTCCTTCAACCGGCCGGATCTGTAGTACTGATGATCTATGGCCCGGCTCACATCTTCCCGTTTGATCACATGATTGCCGTTCTTGCGCGACCAATAATCGGCCTCATTGAGCAGATCTTCAATTTTCCGAATTTCTGCGGTGATCTTCTCGCTGTCGGCGGTCAGTCTTGCCGCATGCTCGATCACTCGTTCCACCCCACTTTTATCGAGTGGTTTCAGACTTTGATTTCGGGCCACTCTGCCAATCAGCCGGGCATATAGCTCCTGGTTCTGCTCATTCCAGGGCATATCATCATCAAAATCGACCTCCACCTTGAACAAGTTGTTAAAGTCCTGATCGTACTGACACAGCAAATAATAAAGCATGCGATCTCCGAACAGGATCACTTTCACATTCAGGTCAACCGGTTCCGGCTCCAGCGTTTTGGTGCTGAATAATCCGTACATCTCACCCGGTGATTCTATCTTCAGCTTCTTTCCCTGAATGGCACGTTTCAACCCATCCCAGGCATAGGGTTTGGTCATAATCCGGAATGCATCGATCAATAAATACCCGCCGTTGGCCCTGTGCAGTGCACCCGGCTTAATATGAGTGAAGTCGGTAGACAGAGCTCCCATCTGGGAAGAAACATGCTCAATCCGCCCCAGTAAATTCGTATAAGTTGGATTGTCTTCGTAAATAACAGGCGCACCCGTACTCTGACTGTTATCTACCATAATGTTAACTGTATAGCGCCATAAAACCGGGTCATCTTCCGGATTTGACGTATCCCGTTCAGTACCGCCACCCATCTGCTGCATGGCCATTTGCATAGGATTCTGGCCACCGGGATTCATAATTCGGTTGATGTGATTTACAATATCCTGCTGGGTTTCTTCAATGTATTTTTTTATCGCTTCATACTGTCCAAATTCGGATTCTACTTTACTGACCAAATCCCGGACCGCGTAGGTAGCAACTTGTTTATCCAGTTCCTGTCGCTTATCACGATATTGTCTCTGTTGTGCCGGCAGCCGGTGTAGCGCTTCACTCAACTCTTTTTGGAAGCTCATCACTTCTTCTTCAAGGCGTTTGCGCTCCTCTTCCGGAAGTTCATTCACCTCTTTTTCTTTCATCATCCGGCCATCCTTAACCGGAGCGATGGTAAATCCGGAAGGAGTACTCATCAATGTTAACCCCTTTTGTTCAGCCTTTTTCTGTAACTCTTTGAAAGTACGCTGCTCTTCTTCCTTGGCCTCCTCTTCTATCGCCTGCCGTTGATTTTGATATTCTTCACTTTCAAACGTACTCGTGAGGGCATTCGGCAATTCGGAAGCAAGCTCGTGCATCAACTGTTGAAACCTTTTGGCTTTGCCAGCTGGCAGCTTGATAGCTTTCGGCTTTTGTTCATCTGCATAATTGCAAACATAGCACCAATCATCCGACGGATCATGCTCTCCTACCTGCTTGTTAACCATGCGCTGGATCAGATCTCGCTTATCCGTCTCTTCAGGACCTAAAACAAATACATTGTAACCTTCACCGTCCATTTGGATGCCGAATTCCGCCGATGACAATGCTCTGTCCTGACCTACAAGTGACTTTCCGGTATCCGGAAGCTGATCGGTCGTTTCAAAATCGAGGGAGGAAAGATCACATCTTCGATAGAGCTGATCGACCGGTAACGGGGTCCCGATATTTGATTTCGTGTTGCTTCCCATGAGCTTAGTTTTTTATGAATTGCATTTTCAACAGGTATGCTAAGATCTTACATACCAAAAGTTTTATTTATCCTGACATCAACCACTCAAAAACGTGAGTAAGGTACTCTCTATCTAAAAGGCCATCATAGGTTTGATGCGTTCCCGAAGTCGATCTGAAAAGTTCTGATTACTATAAACGATAGGCCAGGCAAAGGTGTTACGGTTTATGTTAACAGAGCTATAGAGGCTATAAAAACTGAGAAATTAGGTCTTTAGCATTTATTTAAAAAGCAGGAACACATCGGCGAACTAATATTGTTAGAAGCTACTATTTAACCCACTATTTTACTGATGCCTAAGTTATCCCGAAAAGAAGCCATTGCTTTGATCACTCCGGTGATTGACGGGGAAGCTACAAGTAAGGACAGACGAGCATTTTTTGAATATTTAGAACAAGATGAGAAAGTAAAGCAGCTATATGAACAAGAACTGGAAACAAAATTATTCCTGAAAAAAAATCTGTCTAATGTAAAAGCTCCTCCTGAGCTATATCAGTTTGTTGAAAAAGTCGAAAAGCATGCCAACTATGCCGACTACCCTAAAAAAGAGTGCTTAAAAGATTTACCCAAATCCGGCAATTCTAAAAAAACCAGATACTTCATTTACTCGGCCGTAGCTGCACTTTTTCTGGTCGGATTTCTCTTTTTGTTTAATTACCTCAACATCACCCAGCAACCGGGTGAAGCTGCTACTGTGATTGAAGAACAGGCAACCCATCACTATGAAACTTTGCTATCATCGGACTCAGAACCCGGTGTTGAACAAAGCTCAATAGAGTCGGCCCAAAATATCGTCCGTGAAGAAATGGAGCTGGATATAACCGTTCCGGATTTACAAGATGCTTCCTTCAACGGAATGGATCAATCAGAATTTATCGACGGATTTATTACCCCGGTTTTTGTGTACGAGTGCCCCAACGAACACCCTATCTATGTTTTCGCTTTTGATATGGACAAGCTCGCAGAAAGCCTCAAGCCGGATAAAAAAGCATCAGAATCGTGCAAAACGGAAAGCGATTATCACATTACCGAGGTGAATGGATATCAATTAGTCTCTTGGCGATGGGGGGAAACGTGGTATACCGCTATTTCAGAGCATCAGGGAGAGCACTTCGCAGAGATGCTGCCACGATAAGGCACTTTTTCATTTTTGTGATCTGATTACACAAATCCGCAGCCCCCGTTTATTGCCTTTCAACATCTGCGGAAGTAATTTCAAGTGAGAATTATGATTAGCGAACATACTTTATTTACCTGCGATGAATTACGAAACCCTGCGTACTCCATGCTTTCTGGTTGACCGGCAAAAAATGAAAGCCAATTGTGATGACCTGCTCGATAAGGCAAATCAACTTGGTGTTAAGATTCGCCCTCATGTGAAGACCCATAAGACCATAGAAGGGGCATTGTTGCAATTCGGCGGAACCTCAATCGGACCCATTACCGTCTCCACTTTGGCCGAGGCCGATTTTTTTGAAGACGAATGTTCCGACATACTGTATGGCTTCCCCGTCACACCGGATAAATTTGAAACCATCGCTGAACTCAACGTATCCAAAGATGTGGCGGTCGTCAGTGATTCACAGGAAACCCTTCGCAAACTGAGCGAATACCTGGAAGGCTCAGAAACCAATGTGCCGGTTTATTTAAAAGTCGATGCCGGAGCTTCCCGCGCAGGATTTCACTATACCAGCGTTGATGAAATCGCATCGGCAGCAGAACTTGTTGAACATCTCCCACAGATTTCCTTTACCGGGTTGATGACCCACGCTCATCACTCCTACGCTTCCCGAAATCCGGATGAAAGCCGCTCTTATCAACAACAGGAAAATGAGAATCTGAAAACGCTGATCGACGGACTCAACGCACGGGGCGTACACCCGCCGGTGATCAGCACCGGATCAACCCCGACAACCATGCTTCAAACGGAGGCCGGTGTTTCCACTGAAATCCGGCCCGGTAATTACGTTTTTTATGATCGCTTCCAGTCTGATATCGGCACCTGTGACCGCGAGCAAATTGCCTGCTTCGTCATGGCACGAGTTGCCGGTCACTATCCGGAGCGCAATCAGCTGTTGATAGACGCCGGTGCTCTCGCATTTTCCAAAGATTTGGGAGCCAAACATGTCCGGGAGAAGATTACATACGGCGAAGCCTATCATTACCCCGAGCTCCAGGTGGTGGAGATTTCTCAGGAGCACGGACTCGTAGGAAGCGACAGCGACATTGATTTCGAAGAATTCCCAATTGGCTCATTGCTTCGATTCATCCCCAACCATTCCTGCCTGACCGCCGCCTGTTTCGATAAATATTACATCGAAGAAGAAGGTGAAATCATCGATATCTGGGAACCGGCAAAGGGATGGTAAAACAACCCCGTCTCAAAAAACCCGACTACGATGTGATCATTTCAGGCGGAGGATGCGCAGGTTTAAGCCTGGCCTGGAACTTATACCGCTTCGGTCCGGCCGACCAGCGCATTTTGTTGATTGATCCGGAACAGCCTGACGAAAACCCAAGAACCTGGTGTTATTGGAACAAGCCCGCTGTTCCGTTTCATCATTTGCGACGCAAAAGCTGGAATCACATCAACCTCCACACCAACGCAAAGGATCTTCGTTGCCGAGTAGGTTCAACCCCTGGATACCATAGCATCGACAGCACCGATTACCGGGAGTGGATATATCAGGATCTCACCGGACACCCTTTCCTGAAAACTTCATCTACCCGTACCCGCAGCTGGGAAGAAAAAACAGACCATGTAAAAGTCCGGACCGATGAAGGTGAAGTAACCTGCGGATTGCTTTTTCAAAACCATCATCTGAAAAACAATCCCTACGAGACTTCGCGGTTTGGCATCAAACAGCATTTTATCGGCTGGGAAATTGAAACGGACCGGCAAAGTTTCGATCCCAACACCGCAACCTTCATGGATTTCAGGGTTGATCAGACTCACGGACTCACGTTCATGTATGTGCTGCCGTGGTCAGCCACCTCTGCCCTTTTTGAATACACGTTTTTCACACCATCGGTGGTTGATGATGCGGTCTACGAAGAAGGCATCAAAGCCTATTTGAAGGAGTACTATGATCTTGGTGATGCCGATTACACTATCACACGCCGTGAAAAAGGCGTCATACCCATGCTGGAAAACCTCTATTCGGGGGGATCAAAACGCGTTCGGCCGATTGGTGTGATTTCCGGGGCCGCAAAACCATCGAGCGGCTATGCCTTCACCCGGATTCAGAAACAGACGCGGTTTTATGCCGATCAGCTCAAGCATAACCCCCTACCTGCGGTCTACCCACCCTCAGCCCGGCGATTTCGGACCTACGACCAAATTTTGCTCAGCATCATCCGCGATAACCCTCAAACAGCCATAGACGCTTTTGAAAAATTATTCACCAAAGTCCCCACAAACCGACTCTTACGCTTCCTCGATGAAGAAACCACACCT
>SLJN01000381.1 GCA_007135115.1 Balneolales bacterium | reverse complement strand
GTAAGAAAAACATCAAAAAACAGGCGCATGATGGTGAGATAAGTCACGATGCCGCCGCCCACAAGCAAAAACAAGGTGCCGATCGACCCGAAGAAATGCATCGGGCGTCGAAGGTAGGTGCTCAAAAACAGCAGCGTCAACAAATCCAAAAAGCCTTTGATAAATCGCGACAATCCGAATTTTGACTTTCCGTGCTTGCGCTCCCGGTGGTTAACCTGTTTTTCCGCAATTCGGGAATAGCCTTGTTCATGAACTAGCATGGGAATGTACCGGTGAAGCTCACCATACAGACGGATATCACCGACCACCTCGCTGCGATAGGCCTTCAGCCCGCAATTAAAATCGTGCAGACGGATCCCGGTAGCCAGTGAGGTTACGTAGTTAAAAAATTTGGAAGGTATGGTTTTGCTTATCGGATCTTTTCGTTTCAGCTTCCAGCCGCTGACCAGGTCATATCCTTCTTTGAGTTTTTCGATAAGGCCGGGAATTTCAGCGGGATCATCCTGCAAATCGGCATCTATCGTTACGATGAAGGCACCTTCGGCAGCATCAAAGCCCTTCTGCAAGGCAATACTTTTACCGTAATTGCGCCTGAAACTGATCCCCTTTACGTTGTCAGTATTACTGTGGAGTTGTTTTATTTGCTCCCAGGATCCATCACTTGAACCATCATCAATAAAAATGACTTCGTAGCTGTAGGCTTTGTGCAAAGCCTGATGTATTTGATCATACAGCTCCTTTATGGACTCTTCTTCATCCAGAAGAGGCACTACTACACTCACTTCGTATTTTTGTAGTTTACTATCCGCCAATACGTTATTCTTACCTGTTTTTAATAGCTGTTATGAACTACGACTTTACGAAAAACCAAGGGCACATATTCCCGACAGCAATCGTTGAATTCGTAGTTATTTTTAAGCTGTATTTGTAACAATATATTTCACAAATTCCCTCAAAACCAATATGTTCATGATCCAAAGGGTGATGCCGCATAAAGTTAAATAAAAGACCATTGAGCTCTAAATGAAAAAACTATATTACAGCATAGGTGAGGTTAGTAAATTTGTTGGGGTCGAACCCCATGTGTTAAGGTATTGGGAACAAAAGTTTACGCAACTATCTCCTTCCAAAAACCGGGCCGGCAAGCGGGTTTATACCGAACAGGACCTGGAACTGATCTGCAAGTTAAAATCGTTGATCGTCGATCAGAAATACAGCACAGCAGGTGCCCGAAAAGCACTTGATGAAGACCTCGATGAAAAACCCGATGAGCTACCTGCTCCCGTTGTGAATGACCTTCAAAAAGTTCGTGTTTTATTGAAAGATCTTCTCAAACATATCTGAAACGCATCGACGACTAATAAACGAAAATTTAACCCTTTGGTTTGATGAAAAAGTGGATTCCCATTTTCCCTTTAAAAATGGTTCTGTTCCCTGGAGAGGTCATTCCTTTACATATCTTTGAGAACCGCTACCGGGAGATGATCTCCTATTGTCGCAAAAATGATGAGCCTTTCGGAATTGCTGCTAAAATTCAAAAAATTCATAGAACCGTTTGTCTGGCGGAAATCGTAGAAATCGGCAAAGAATATCCCGACGGCAAACTTGATATCCTCTGCCGTGGAAAAAGCCGTTGCTTCGTCCATGAGTTCGATGAATCCAAACCCTATATGATGGGGCTGGTTGAAGAATTTGATGACTTCCCGGAATCATTGAAAGAACCGGTTGTAGAGCTCAAACGCGAGGTTTTAGAGCTTTACGAGGAGATGATTCAAATAGCTCGCAAAGAACTTGATATTCCCGAATCTCAACCGAACAAACCTATTGTTTCATTTGATTTTGCGCATCAAGTCGGTTTTTCTCTTGAACAAAAACAAAGTCTTTTGGCTGAGCGAAGCGAACGCGACCGTTTGCAAATAATTCGGGATCATCTGCAGGAGATCATGCCGCGTATTAAAGCCTACGAGTCCATGAAAGAAAAAGTGAAATCCAACGGACATTTTCGCAGTTTCCCGGATACCTGATTTTTTAAGGATGATTAGATTGCATCATCAGAGAAAGCTTTTAAAACCCAAGGATGATCAACTACTCCTGACCCCAAAACATCTATTAAACCAAATATATCAGAAATATCATGGAATTGAGCTCTAAACATTACGATAGTTTTTCACTTTACACCATCGATGCCGGTCGCTTTAAACTGGATGGCGGGGCGATGTTTGGCGTTGTGCCGAAAACGCTTTGGTCAAAACAAATACCGGCTGATGATAAAAACCGAATCTTCATGGCCTTGCGATGTCTGTTAATCCAATCGCACGCAACCGGTCGCAACTATTTGATAGATACTGGCATCGGTAATAAGTTCGACGAAAAAATGAGCCGAATCTACGGCGTCGATACCAGTGAATATGACCTGGATGACTCGCTTGCTTACCATGGTTTTTCTCGGGATGACATCACCGATATCATCTTTACCCATCTCCATTTTGATCACTGCGGCGGCACCACAGACTGGCAGGGAGAGGAGTCGGTAATCTGTTTCCCGAATGCCGATTTATGGGTTACCAAAACACACTGGGAAACCGCCACCAAACCCAACGCCAGAGAAAAAGCCAGTTTCCTGAAAGAAAATATCGAGCCCCTGGCAAACTCCGATAAACTCCGATTGATTGATGAAGGCCACGAATTTGAACCCGGACTCACGCACCGTATTGTAAACGGACACAC
The DNA here is from genome assembly GCA_007135115.1 of Balneolales bacterium. Taxonomy (GTDB): domain Bacteria; phylum Bacteroidota; class Rhodothermia; order Balneolales; family Natronogracilivirgulaceae; genus SLJN01. The sequence continues at coordinate 4,702 of SLJN01000381.1, read as the reverse complement.
GCTGGGTCAACAGCTACCCTACCTCACCATAGGAAATACCCATTTGATGTTTTCCGGGGATTTATTTCCAACTTTTGCTCACATACCGGTTCCATGGGTAATGGGCTACGACATGCGCCCGATCTACACTCTTGAGGAAAAAGCCCAAATTCTACCCGAATGTGAATCCACCCCGATTCATTTGTTTATGGAACATGACGCCCAACAGGAGGTCATTACCGTACGCAAAGAAGGAAAGAACTTTACAATGGATAAAGGGCTTACCCTAAAGGATCTGCCTTAAGATAAATAGTAAACTTTACTTTTGAGTGCACCCTGAAGTCTGCTTCCGTAGTAAGCTGACTTCGAACTTAAAATATTGGAAATAAGATAAAGAAGGATAAATCGAGTCCGGCCTTTCGAGAAAAAGCCGTTAAGAAATCGATGTAGCGGAGCGTTAAAAAATTATCCGCACCGGTGAGGAGGGTGATCCGGGTTTGACAAAAGTTGAAGGCCCTTCGGATTATTTTAGCGTAGCGGAATCGATTTTAGGCTTTTACTCGATCAGCCGGTGATTTTTTGGTCCTTTTTGATCAATCAAAAAGGACGGATGGACACTATAAACTACTATATTGCCATAAAAAAAGAAGGAATGTAAAGTAGGGAATTACAATCGAACTGAGGTTTGTAGATTCAGTGCTAATATAATTGCAGTCTTTTCTGAGTGCACTCAAGTTTATCCGGCAAAGGAAGATTATCGTCAGTTTAATCGATCCAAAGCACTCAGGTAGAACCCCATAAAATCCCGCAACCATCATAAAATGAAGTGTCGACGATTCAACCGGGCACGGCATACATGATCACCGGCGTTATATCGTTACGCATGTGCAATTAACACAAAATCCTGCTGATTTGAGCACTCAAGGATCTGATCAAACATTTTCTGCCGAATCTCTCCGGGAGCTTGTTCTTCGGTATTACCACCGCCTTGTAAACCGACGCAACTCGGCAATCATCTCTATCGCAATCGCAATTGTGCTTTTCGCCTCGACGATTGCCGTAGGACTGGAACACTCCTTTTACTTCTCCTCAACCATTAAAATGGTGATTTGGGCCGGCATAGTTGCTGCCGGAGTCGTTTGCGGATTTTTCCTGTTCCGCCGCTTTATCCCCGAATCATTTGCTGATTTTTACCGCAGTTTCAGCTCACAGCATGATGTAAGCGAAATTCGCCACACCCTTGATCTACTGGAAAACCGTCGCAAAGATCACAGCACGCTTCGGGATGCCGCCATCCATCAGAATCTCAGCAGACTTAATCAAGATGAAATTGCAGCTAAACTCACCGAATACAATACGAATCATCCGCTGCATAAACTTCATCTGACCGGACGCTATGCCATTATCGGCAGTGTTCTACTATTTATGGTGCCGCTGTTCTTTGCACAGGACTCTACGCAACGATACACCCAGTTCTGGCAGGACTTTGAACGACCGCTTCCGTATGAATTTACCGTAGAACCGGGCAACACCACCGTTGAACAAGGAAGCGAATTTGAAGTATTGGTCCGGTTTGACGGAGATACTCCAAGCGAGCTCAGCATGGCCATGCGGACCGAAGTGGAGTCTGACTACCGTCGCCGCAGCCTGGAGGAAGTTGAAGAAGGTGTTTATGCGGCCCCGTCACTCGAATTGTTTGACGACCTGAACTATTACCTCGAAATGGACGGCTTCGAAACCGAACAGTTTAAAGCTGAAGTCGAGCACCTTCCCCGATTCCGAGATCTTCATGTGGAGATTTATGCCCCGGATTACACCAACCTTGAACCGGAGTCTTACGAGTACCCGTTCAGCAGAGTTGAAGCGTTTCCCGGTTCTCGCATGGAAATTCAGGCCCGCCCCAACAAACCTCTCGATGAGGCCGAGTACATCTCCGTTGCTGAGGAAGACTCACTTTCTTTGGAGTTGAGCGATGACGACGATTCCATTTACACGGCTTCAGTGGAAATTATGGAAACCGACACAGCGGGCTTTCACCTCACCGATGAGCACGGGCTTACCAACCGCAACGGTTTTGAATTTGAAATTGAACTGCGCGAAGATCAGGCTCCGACGGTAGACATTCTGAATCCCGAGCAGGACAAAAAACTGGTTTCCGCTGCTCCGATAGATCTGGTTTACGAGGTGGCTGATGACTTTGGTTTCACGGCAGTAAGTCTCCACTACGAGTTGCGCAAAGCATATGTTGATGAACCCATTTCCGGCTCCATCGACCTGGATGTTCCCGCCGGTACGGAAGATATTGACGATTTTGTCTGGAATCTCGAAGATCTCCAGATGAGCAGCATGGACGAGCTTACCTATTGGATTGAAGTAAGCGACAACAATACCGTAACCGGACCGCAAACCGGGCAAAGTGCGCCTCAGACCATCACCATTCAGTCATTGGCGGAGCAACTGACCGATCAAAGCGAGCGGGAGGATGATATTGAGGGCTCCATGGATGATATTCAGTCGCAATACGATCAGTTCCGTGACCGAATGGAGGATTTGCGACGTGAGATTCAGGAAAACCCGGATGATGAGTGGGAACAGTCTCAGATCCTCGATGATATGAAGGAACAGCGTGAGGGTCTGGAGGATGAAGTTGAAAATCTGCAACGCGATTTTGAGGAATTAACACAGGATCTGGAGCAATCCGGTAATCTCTCGGAAGACACCCAGGAGATGTATCAGGAGCTGCAGGACCTGATGAGTGAAATCGACGACCCGGAGCTGATGAGGCAGATTGAAGAATTTCAGGAAAATCTGCAAAACATGGATCAGTCCGAGATGCGGGAGATGCTCGATGAATTTGAGTTTGACGAAGACCGCTACCGGGATCGTCTGGAACGCACCGTCAATTTATTTAAACAGCTTCGCCTGAATGCGAACCTCGATAACATGGCCCAGCTGTTTGAAGATCTCGGCATGCAGGAGCAGGAAATTCTGGATAGCGACGAACTCGGTGATGAAGAAGTCCAGCAGCAGGAGAATATCCGTGAAGAAATGGATGATCTGCGGGAAAGACTGGATGAAACAACCGCCGATGTGCCGGAACGGCATCAGGAAAGCATGCAGCAAATGCGTGAAGAATACGGCGAAATGATGGACGAGCTGATGCAAGAGCTGGATGATAACATCGGCGGTATGCAGGATGGAGAAACCGGTGAAGAAGAGCTCCGCGATCAGCAGGAAGATATCCGGGATCAGATGCAGCAGATGTCTGAGGATTTTGCCGAGGCACGCGAATCCATGCAGCAGGATCAGCTTGATGTTAATATTGCGTCCCTCAAAACCATTCTCGGTGGAATGGTGCACTTGTCCATTGCTCAGGAGGATTTAATCAAAGAAACTTCTGAGCTTTCCGATAACAGCCCAGCTTTTGTTGAACAGGCACGTCGCCAGCGCAATATCGGCGATCAGTTCAACCAATTTGCCGATACGTTGCATCAGGTTGCCTCGGAAGTTCCTCAGTTTCCCAATCAGGTCAGTGACCGACAGCGGGAAGTTCAGCGCTATATCGAACGTGCTACCGACTATCTGATTGACCGGGAAGGTTCCAGTGCCAGCTCCGCTGAACGAAATGCTTTCGGTGATATGAACAGGCTCACCAGCCTGTTGGCTGACCTGATTGATCAACTTGAAGATCAAATGGGTGATGGAAACGGCGAAGGCGAAATGTCACCGGATCAGATGGTTGAGCAGATGCAGGAAATGGGTCAGGATCAACAGGAATTAAACCAGCAGATCCAGGAATTTATCAACGACATTCAAGGCGACCGGTTGAGTCAGGACGAGCTTGAGCGGCTTGAACAAATAGCCGAACAGCAAAATCAAATCAGACAACAACTGGAAGAACTCCAGCGGCGCGGCGGATTGCAATCCGGCGATGAAACGCTGAGCGAGATGGAACGCATCAACGAAGAGATGGAAGAAACCATCCGGGATCTGCGCGGAGGCCAAACCGACGACGTGATGGTGGAGCGTCAGCAGGATATCCTCTCCCGAATGCTCGAAGCCGAAGAATCCATGCAGCAGCAGGATGAGGACGAAGACGAGCGTCGCGGAGAAACCGCCGAAGATTACGAAGCCACCGAAACCGCTGAATTTACGATCGAAGAACTGCGCCAATACATGCGCACCAGTCTTCAGGAAACCGACGAAACACGCTTCAGCGAGGATTATCAGCGATTAATTGAAGCTTACTTCCGCCTGCTCGAATCACAAATGGAAGACGACCTGCCTGAGCTGGAAGAAGAATAGAGTTTTTTTGCCGCGGATGCCCGCGGATTTTTTTTATAATTTAACCGCGGATTTTCGCGGGTTGAGCGCGGATTTTTTAGATGTACTTTGCCAGGTAGTTAATGTCTGTAAGGATAATCGTAGGATAGCGCTTATTCAAAATAGACAGATAGACTTAGTTAATAATCCGCGTACATCCGCGCAAATTCGTGGCAAAAATCTTCTCTTATTTCGCTCCGGCGGTTTCCCTGTTCATTTCTACGATCTGCTCATATCCTTCCAATACGGCGTGGGTTGCCTCTCCCTTCATCACCTTATGTGCCTGCTCTTTCACTTTGGGAATGGCGTTGGCCGGTGCAATGGAATGAGACACTTCGCGGATAGCCGTTAAATCCCCGGAGCTGTCCCCGATGTAGGCCATTTCATCCATTGAAATACC